>DASWHT010000217.1:0-5695 GCA_036398075.1 Binatia bacterium
TCACGCAAGGCGCCGATGAAGTCGATGCGCAGGGCAGCACCATGCGCGCGTTGATGGACGATCTGGAACAGAACTACCCTGGGATCAAAGAACGCATCTGCGACGAGACCGGCAAGGTGCGCCGCTTCGTCAACGTCTACGTCAATGGCGATGACATCCGTTTTCTGCAGAATCTCGAAACCAGCCTGAAAGACGGCGACAATATTTCCATCGTCCCGGCCATCGCCGGAGGATCATAGAAACCAAAGGATCATGGCCGTCGGTTCACCTAACTTGCGCTTGCTTGCGGCGCCGCCCCGGGAGCAGAAAAAAGTCGAGTCGGTGCTCGACTTGATCGGCGACACACCGTTGTTGCAAATTCGCGCCCTCGCCGAGGGTCTCCCCGCCAGCGTGCGCGTTTTCGCCAAGCTCGAAGGCTTCAATCCAGGCGGTTCGGTCAAGGACCGGCCCGCCTGGCGCATGGTCCAGGAGGGATTGCGCACCGGGAAACTGCGCCCCGGCAAGACGATACTAGACTCCACTTCCGGTAATACCGGCATCGCGCTAGCGCTCATCGGCCGGGTCTTGGAGTATCCGGTGGAGCTGGTGGTGCCCGCCAACGTCAGCATGGAGCGCAAAAGCATACTGCAAGCCTACGGCGCCAATGTAGTTTACAGCGATCCCATGGAAGGCTCCGATGGCGCCATTCGTCTATGCCGCAAAATCATCGAAGAGAATCCGGAAAAATATTTCAAACCGGACCAATATTTTAATCCCATGAATCCGCAGGCCCATTACGAAACCACGGGTCCGGAGATCATGCGCCAGACCGACGGTAAGATCACCCACTTCGTCGCCGGCATCGGTACCGGCGGCACGATCATGGGCGCGGGCCGCTACCTGAAAGAAGCCAATCCGGCGATCCGGGTCATCGCCGTGGAACCCGACGACGCGCTCCACGGCCTCGAAGGTCTGAAGCACATGGCCAGTTCCATCGTTCCGGGCATCTATCACGAGGATGAACTGGACGAAAAAATCGCCGTCTGCACCGACGATGCCTATGCGATGGTTTATCGCTTGAGCCAGGAAGAAGGGGTGCTGGTGGGACAATCATCCGGCGCCGCGCTGTATGCGACGTTAAAACTCGCGCGCAAACTCAAAGCGGGCACCCTGGTAACCATCTTTCCCGACTTCGGCGACAAGTACCTGAGCACCAATCTCTGGGTCGGATGGCGCGACCGCATGGCCGTGGGCAACCTCAAATTCTCGATCTAACCTGACGGGCTTTTCCGAATGTCTCGATTGACGTGTTTGTCGTCACGGAATTATCTTTGGGCTAAATCGACTTAGCGGGCGGTCGCTGAAATCGACAGCACCAACACACCGCCCTCATGGGGCGGCCCGCCCAGGATAAAATTCCCGCCATTATTCATGCGCACGGTGGTTTCAAGCTGCGGCTTGTCGCCTTGTTTGAGCTGCACTCTCAGGCTGAGCTGGTTGTTGGTCACTTCCTGCGGCCGAACCGTAAGGACCCGTCCGCCCGGAATCTCGAAGTTGGCGTTGCCTTGCCAGCGCGCGGTCTGGGTTTCTTCTTTCAACAAACGGTACGAGCGATAGTTCAATGCCTTGAGCTGTTTTTCCAAAGGCGCCAGGCGCGCGTCGAACTCTCTGTCTTGTTTGCCGGCGGCGACCGTTTTGATTGTGATCTGGACCGATTGAAAACTTTTGTCGGCAGCATCTAAACTTAGTGCCGCCGACCATAGAAAAAAATTAAAAAGCAGGACCTTTATCGCTGGTTTCACCGGCACCCTCGTTTTCGTTATCTGGATTTTGATAGAGCCAGATCACCGTGGTTTTGCTCTCATGCTCGCGCAAAAGCGCAACGTTGCGCCCGTAGGCATCGATGGATTCGACGGTGGCGAAGTTATTGCGCGGCGCTAACACGCCCCAGCCGGGCAGGATGGACCCAAAGTACAGCGCCCCGATTAGCAAAACGATAACCGCGGGCACCGCCCAGGCAAACGATGGCGCGCGAATAAACGGGCCGGCCCATTCCGCCAAGTCGGCATGCCAGGGTCGCTTTGCCGCGATCCGTTGCCGCAGGCCGTGCCAAAAGGGCTCGGCGTCGAGGCGGAAATCCTCGGACTCAAAGACGTCCTTCATCGCCCTATTGAGATTTTCCAACTGGCGCCGCTCCTCGCCGCAGACCAGGCAAGTTTCCAGATGCAAGCGAACGGCGTCGGCTCCGGCACCGGATAGTTCGCCGTCAAGCCACGCGCCAATGGACTCTCTGATTTCCCCGCAGGTATTCATAGAAACGCTCTCAATTTTTCTTGTAACTTTTTTCGCGCATAGTGGAGACGGCTCATCACCGTGCCTTCGGAACAACCCAACAGCGCGCCGATGTCCTTATAAGATAATCCCTCCAACGTCCTTAAGACGATCACCGCCCGGTGCTCTGGCGTTAAATCGTTAATCGACTGAACCAATTTGACTCTTAATTCCTTGTCGTGAACGTCGGCAAACGGATCTTTGGCGAACTCGTTGCGCTCTTCCATGACACCGTCCATCGATTCCCGAAAATCCAAAGGATTCCTCTTTTGTCGCCGCTGGGCATCGATGGCGATATTGACCGCAATCCGGTAAAGCCATGTATAAAACGACGAACCGCCCTGAAAGCTCTTGATCTTACGATAGGCGCGAAAAAAGGTTTCCTGCGCGACCTCCAGCGCGTCTTCCCGGTTACGGAGCAGTCCCAGAATCACCATGAAGACTTTCTGTTGATACCGAGATACAAGCTCCTCAAAGGCACTCATATCCCCGGCTTGGCATTTCTGGACCAATTCCCAGTCGCTTGCTTCGACCACAACAGGCCTGCCCTTTAGACGCCGTCCCAAATCGTTTATTCAGCTAACCGAAGAACTTAATGGCCAAATCTTGAAATTCTCGCGGATTACCATAAAATTGTCTTGATTTCATTAAAAATTTCCTCAAGGGTTCCATGAGTGTCAAGGGATTATTCATGCTGGTCCAATGCCCAAAATGCAAGACGACTTATAGAGTGTCCGATGAAGTGGTCAAAGGAGCGGCGCCGTCGTTTCGTTGCTCGCGCTGCAAGCATACCTTCGAACTCGAAGCCCAGCCGGAAAGCGCCACTGATGTTTCTGATCCCGGCGCGGATAAATCTAGTGAGAATCCCGAACTGGCTTTTAGCTTTGAGCCGGCCACGCCGCCGGAGCCGGAATTACCCCGCGAAGACTCTCCCCGAGAGACCGAACGCTCAAGGGACCCAAAGCCGACCGCCCTTGGCAAAACCGAATGGCAGTTTAAGGAGCCCGCTGGCAGCGGTGAGGATGCAGCATCCTTCACCATCGCTGCTACCACCGCGGCCGCAAAAGATGATATACCGGCACGGCCAAGCGTGGAGAAAGAGTCCTACCAAATATCTTCCCCCGCGCGAGAAACCAACGACAACGTCTTGATCATCGAACCCTATCGCGACCAACCGGCCTCGGTCACGCCTTTTCTGACCCTTTTGGGCTTGCTCGTCGTTCTATCTGCTTTCGTGCTGGCACATCAAAAAACCCACCCTGCCGCCTCGGAAGAGTGGGTGCGCAGCATCCCATTACTGGGGCACTCGGTGGTGCGTAATGAGCACGTGAAAAACGGCGTCCTGCTCAAATCCATCGAAACTAAATACCAGAGCTTGCAGGGAAGCCGCGAGGTCGTGGTGCTTACCGGCGTCGCCGTGAATCAGAATCCGGTGATGATCCGCAATGTCCAGCTTGCGGGGCAGCTCTACGATCACGAGGGCAAAGAAATCGAGCGCCAGACGATGTGGGTCGGCAACGCCATTTCGTCGCAGATCATTCGCGGCATGACCGCCCAGGACGTCGCTGATCTCCAGCGCTTAAAGCCATTGAAAACTTTTGAAATTCCGTCTGGAGATTCCGTGCCCTTCGCCATCGTCTTTCTGCGCACGGGCAAACCGGTCAAAGACGCGCGCTGCAAAGTGCTGTCGGCGGAGGGGGACGCCTGACGGGGAGTCGAACAGCGCTATGTTGGGGGTGCACAAAAGATCTTAGAGGCGAGTCTAGTAGCGAGCGCATTGACATCAATCGAAGATCGAGAATGGAGGATCGAGAATCGCCATCCTCTATCCTCTATCTTCCATCCTCAAAGGCTGTCCCGCTCGTGAGGCTTTTTCAGCAATCTGTTAGAGCGGCTACTTTCCATCGGGGCGTTTTTTCGGCTGTTCCGGCGGAGTGATATCGATTTCATCGGGCTCGCGCAGGGCCTTTTTGAATTTCCTGATGGCAGAACCGAAACTTCCGCCGAGATCGGGCAAGCGGCGGTTAAAAAACAGGATCACGACGGCCAGTATTATCAACAACTCTCCGAGACCTAAGCCAAACATCTCTGCTCCTTCCGCGTAACCGGTCAGTGGTTAACGTCCACCTGCCGATTTCCTCGGTTGCCGCTGTTTCACTGATCCGATATTATATCCCGGTGCGGTTCGAGAACATATCTTACCCCTGTTTTTTGCTTTCGCTGACGGTGCACCTAGCGCTCGTTCCCCTGCTTTGGCGCAAACCGTTTGCGGCCAATCCGGCATTTGAGCCGATTTCCGTTTCTTTTCTGCCGGCCGCAAAACCTATCGAACAGGAAAAAACCTTAACCGCGCGCCCGCTGCCGTCGCGCCGCCAGAGGCAACCCGCGCAAGCGAAGCAGCTCAAAGGCGCGCCCGCCGTCGGAAAAAAACCGGTCCCACCATCGCCCCAACCTGATATTCGAGACTTACCGCTGCCGCCTCAATTGGCGGCGCGCACCGAACCGACCCCCGATATTCAGGAACGTCCCGCCATCGTCGAAGCTCGCCCGCGAAACGACCAGGCAAACGTCAAGCGCGGCCCCGCGCAAGGGGAAGCCTCGATCTTTCGTAAAGACAGCTCGGCAAAACCCGACGGAAGGGAACAGTTGCTTCCGGGCATTCGCGATTTGACGTCATACAATCGACCGATTCCGCTCAATACCCAGGACCCGATACTGGCGCCGTACACGAAAAAGATCGAAAGCTGGATCGAAGCGCAGTGGGAATATCCCGACCTGGCCAAGCACTATGGGCTTCAGGGCAAAGTCACGGTGGAGTTCACGGTCCTGCAAAACGGCCATATCGACCTGCTCTCGGTGGTACGCTCATCCGGCTCCAATTTGCTCGACGATGAAGCCGTACGCGCTATCAAGGCTGCGGCACCGTTTCCACCGATCCCGCGATCCATAGCCGCGAATCGCCTGCGCATCATCGCCGGCTTCACTTACTTGAATAACCATCTCGCTTTCACCAACAATCCGTAATCACCGCGAGCCATTTGCCGGTTCAAAGCTCAAGGTTCAACGTCCCCACGTCCCAACTTTGAACCTTGAACGTGAAACCTTGAACCGCGCCGAAGGCGCAGCGTTGAACCTTGAACTTTGAACAGAGAATTCGTCACTCGCCTTCAGACCGTTGAGGTTCCCACCTAAGCACCGGCTTACGCGCGGCCCGCGCCTCATCGAGCCTGGAGACGGGAGTCGTATGGGGGGCGGTCTTGACGAGCTGGGGATTTTCCCGGGCTTCTTGCGCGATGGCAATCATCGCCTCGATGAATTCATCGAGGGTTTCCGGCGTTTCGGTTTCCGTGGGCTCGATCATCAAAGCGCCGTGCACCACCAGCGG
>DASWHT010000218.1:0-5842 GCA_036398075.1 Binatia bacterium
CGATCATCAACTCCACCGTTAACACCGTCATTCTCGGAGTGGTCACGGCGACCGGCACCATGGCGCTTGCCTATATGGTCTCCTGGCTGATCGTGCGTCTGAAAGTCAAGGGAGGTCTCTTGCTGGACGGCCTCGCTTTCATTCCCCATGCTATCCCTACCGTCTCCATCGCTCTGGCCTTGATCGTGTTATATCTCCATCCGGCGGTGAGATGGCTACCGATCTACGGCACCATCTGGATCATGATGTTGGCGCTCATTACCCGCTACATCGCCTTTGCTTCCAGGACGGCCAATTCGGCCATGACGCAGATCCACGGCGAACTCGAAGAAGCCGCGCGCACCAGCGGCGCCACCCGCTTCACGACCTTCGTGCGCATCACCTTTCCCCTGCTGCTGCCGCCTTTCATCGGCGGTTGGGTCTGGGTCTTTGCCCACACCATCCGGAGCTTCAGCATTCCGCTGATGATGGCGACTCCGGGAAACGAAACCATCGCCGTGGTCATGTACCATTTTTGGGAACGGAAGGCGGATTTTTCCCTGGCCTCAACCCTTGGCGTAGCAATGCTCGTATCGGTGGGCATTCTGACCTTCTTCTCGCGGCGGTTCATCGCTCAAGGTTTTACTCGCAACCAATAATAGGCAGGAGTTAAATCTTTTTCACCACGAAGCGGACCAAAAACACGCAGGATTCGGACACTTCTAATAGCGGCCCTTGTACTCTTCGTACTACTACGCTTAAAAGTTTTCGCACCTCGCGCAAATTTTCCAGTGGTTATTCTGATTGTATCGATCCAGAAGAGAACTCACCGCGGAGGCGCGGAGAGCGCGGAGTAAAGAATTCTTGATTAAGAAATACTCCAAACTCTGCGAACTCTGTGCCTCTGTGGTGAAATAGCGATTGCTGCTTTGGGTGCAATTTTGCATTCAGCTCTGCCCTGGCCAGAGAAAAATCTAATTAACCTGCTTTGGCGCGTCATCGCGTTAGCGGCGGTGATCGGGCTGGCAGGCTGCGGCGCCAAAGATTTCGGAACGCCGCTACGTTCTTCGGACGCCGTCGCACCGTACGTCGACGCAGGTAACGAATCACCGGGAACCTTTGCCCGCCTTGATTTGGAATTGGCGGATTTTGGTCTCCATCCCGAGTGGTTTCCCGGTTCAAAAGATCAATATTACTATCAACTCTATGATCCACTCGATGACTCGCGAATGAGATCCTCTCAAACCATCCTGATCTTCAGCACCGGGCAAGCTTCCCGGTCTACATCTCGCCTTTACTTCAAAGTTGCGCAATTTTCACAGCAAACGCTTCAAGAGAAGAATACACGAAGCTTCTTGTCCGAGACATGGTCTAAACGCTCAACACCAGGACTCAAAGACGAGCCGTCGGAAGCGCTCCCAAGCGCAGCAAGAGCAAATGAATGGCGATATTTCCGGCGCCCGTATCGGGATCATCGTGGCAAAGTTAAAGTGCTGGTAATGTCAACGGCCGGCGCTGTCGCTCTCCGCCGCGGCGTGGACCTGCTCCGCAGCCAGGGCGCGGTAGCTGGCGCCGATTACGACCACG
This sequence comes from Binatia bacterium, assembly GCA_036398075.1. Taxonomy (GTDB): domain Bacteria; phylum Desulfobacterota; class Binatia; order UBA9968; family UBA9968; genus DATACQ01. Next base: position 1,567 of record DASWHT010000218.1, read on the forward strand.
AGCACCAGCCAGAGCGCGGTGAAGCACACGTTTACGACACTCAACGTTTGCAGGGTAAACGAAAACTGGACGCTGAGAAAAACCAGCGCCGTCGATAACAGATCGCCGATACGGACGAAAAATGTATCGATGGCTGCTTTCGCCTTATATTTTTCCTCTCGCGTCGTCGGCAAAAATAACGCCTGACGGGCGGTGTTCTGCAGCGAGTAGTTGGTGCTGTTTTCCAGCACCTTGGCCCATCGGATAAATGCCAACGCGGGAATGAAGGATATAATTGAATAGCCGGTCAAAGCGATGATGGGTAAAAAATACAGCGAGGCCGGCACGCCGCACAGTTTCATGATCCGGGAAACGAGAAACAACTGGGCCAACCCGCCAGCCAAGCTGACCGTGAAAAAGAAATCGCCATAAAAGCGCGCGATAAAATCTTGTACCTTCTTGCTCTTCTGTTCTTCCGCCGAGGGCTTCGCCCTTTCCTCCGCAGAGGTCGCCGCCGGCGCCGCGTTGGCGAGCCGTTGCGCCTCCTGGGTGACCGTCTTGCCCAAGATAAACTCCCCGGTTGTATTGACCAGGTTTGAAGCGATCAGCAGAAACGCGATCAGAAATAGATAGGGCTTGCCGATCACTAGTTTAAAAGAGCCGCCTTTTGCCAACGGCTGTGACGCATCGCTGGCTTTCTTAGCGGCCCGCGCGCTGTGGCTTTCCATTCGATTGACGATGTTGGGAAAGATCAAACATACCCCTAGCAGCGCTGCCGTCACCAGCATCAGGAAATACGGACCGAACGGTTCAAACAGCGTGCTCGCCACTTTTGGACCCAAGACGGCGCCGAGCGAGCCGCCAAACGCGATGATGGCAAAGAGCCGCTTGCCTTGATCCTCGCTGTAAATGTCGTTGGCAAACGACCAGAACTGGGCGATGATGAAAAGATTGAAGATGCCCACCCAAAGAAAAAAACTTACCCCCAGCGACACCCCCAGCCGGGACAGAACATAAAAAGCCGCGAGATTCGAGATAAAGAACAGGGTCACGGCGTTGATTAGCTTGACACGGTTGACCTTGCTTGCCAGGTATCCATAGGCCGGCACGAGCAGAAACAACAAGAGAGCCTGGCCCGCCGCCGCATAGCTCTTAATCTCGGCGCCGCCCTCCGAAAGAATCAGCGCCTCGCGTACGATCTTGATAATCAGATAGGCAGTCAAGAGCAAGAATAAATTGACCGTGAGTAGTATCGCGGTCAATCCCTCGCCGGCGCGCACATCGGCGAAGAGCAGCAAAAAGCGCTCGAGGCCGTTTCGCTTCACCAGAGTATTCGCCGGCTCTGCCATACAACCCTGCTATTCCTTAAGTCCAGCGCCGGCCAGGTGGTTCAGGATCTCCGGCAGCGAATACAAAACGATGCGTAAGTTTCCCTGATCCGCGATCGCGACATATTTTCCCGTCGGGTCGATGGCGATGCCATCCGCCGACTCATAGTCACCGACGAAGCCCAATAAGAACTTCGGTGCCTCACTTTTTAAATCAAACACCGCGATCCGGGTATTCTGCACATCCACCGCGAATAGGTAATCGCGCACCACCGCCAAGCCTTCGACATCGCCGGCCAACACCTCGCCGCCAAAACCATGCGCCGCACCGATTAACTTGCCGCTTCTACGGTCGAAGATCTTGATTGCGCCGGTGCCCTCATTGGCCACGAACAGCTTATCTCGATACACCGCCAGCGATTCCGGCTCCTTGAGAATCGGCTTCGCCGTGGCGACGTCCAGCTCCTGTATTTGAAAGCTTGGGTCCAACTTGCCGCCGGGCAGGTAACGATATATTCGGCTCGCGCCCCTGTCGGAAATGAAGATACCGCCTTCGTGGTCGATGGCGAGCCCTTGGAGGCTGGTATATTCGTTCCTCTTGGCGGGGCGCCACAGGCCGTCCGCGCAGCGCGGCGATTCCTTGCCGCAGTAGCTCAACGCAATCGCCTTTTCGGGCAGCGCTTTACCCTCGGCATCGAACACCTGAACGCGCTGATTACCCTGATCGATCACGTAAACATGGCCGTTTTTATCGACCGCGATTCCTTGCACCTGGTGGTAGACTATGAAACTGCCGATGGTGTTGGCCACGCCGTGACTGAATTCACCAGGACCTGATCCCTCACGGCCGACGATCTGCACCGTCTGAGATTGATCGTCTAGACGGTATATCTTCAAGCGCGCGTTGTCGGAATCGCCCGCCACCAATCTACCGTCGAGCGTGAAAGCCACGGAATCCGGCTCATTGAACTGCTCGGGAAAATTCCCCCTCGCGCCGCCGACGACGCTCACCGCTCGGATCTGCCGCTCATCCGAGCGCAGGAGCACCGCCTTCTCCACGCCTTGGGCGTAGATACTTTTGGCATCCGAGTTGAGCTTTAGCTCGGCAACCAAATAATCCTTAATGCGCTTGATCTCCCGTATGTGCGCCGCAGTGCGGCGACCCGGCAAACCTTCAACCTCCAAGGCCCAGAATTCTTTGCGGACCTTCCTGCCGAAAAAACCTTCAAAGCTCCCGACCAAAAGGCTGACCAAAAACTCCTGCTTGCCGGCGCGCTCCAGGGCGACGCTATGCCGGGCATACTCCGCCGCCAACTGGATACTTTTGAAATCACGCCCCTCGGGCAACGCCAGGCGCTTCTGCAAGGCCGGATCGTCCAGCCGTCCTTCTCGGGCCGCTAACACCTTGCCGGCGGAAAGGGCAACGGAATGAGTGGGTCCGAGAGAGGCGCGGTCTTGCGCCGAACCGCCCCCGTAGAAATCAAGGTATGCGTGGCCGTCAAAGCTTTCCTTCACGCGGTAAAACATGCGTTGATGGAAAAGAAACAGGTCGGCAGTGTCGAAAAAAGTCTCACGGAAGCGCCGCTCTCCCGCCAGCACGACCCGGTAATTCAAAACCTCCTTCCGCTCAATCAGCTTGGTGACCCTGACCCTGTCGTTGGCAAAGTAAAGGGTGCTGCCGGTTTGCTGAGCCGACCCGCCAGTTACGTCGAGCAACAAGATACCCAAAACGATCCACGCTGTAGAAAAACTCCCACCGGCGGATAAGTTTGACTTAGTCCGAGCCACAGAGATTCCCAGCATGCTTGAGCATTTTCGCGCCGCAAAATCTTCCCGCCGCCGCGCTTTTATCACGATTTCGTAATTCTGAAAACATCAAGAACTTCGCGAATCTTGACCGGCGTGAAATCTCCGGTTGACAAATAAACTGATACGCTGCTAGTCGTTGTCCCAAGAATCCGTTGCCGATCTTACATCATCCGGGCATAAAGTGTCAGGCTTCATTGGACTTTGATGATGAATTTCATGACGACGGCAAATGGCGAACAATGGCGGTGGATGCCATGAGCTTTCCACGGGGGCCGAATTATCAGGGGCGAGCCGGTAAGAAAAGTATCTCAAGATGAACATTCAGCTAAGTGTCGGCATGGCACCAAACCCGCGGACCTGGCCGCTCTTCGACGGCACTGTGAAGCCGGATGGCATCGACCTTATCATGTCGCCCGTGCACGCTTCTGAGCTGTTTTGGCGCCAGCTCCGCTTTGCCGACTTCGATCTGTCCGACATGTCCTTCTCGTCATTGATTATCGCCATCGCCCATGGCGATGAACGTTGGATCGGCTTGCCGATCTTCACAACCCGTAACTTTTTTCATACTCGTATCCTAGTGCGGCGCGATGCCGGCATCGAAACTCCGGCAGATCTCAAGGGCAAGCGGGTGGGTGTCCCGGAGTACCAGCAGACCGCGGCGCTATGGATTCGCGGCGTGCTGCAGCACGAGTTCGGCGTCGCGCCGCGGGATATGGAATTTTGGATGGAGCGAAACCCGGAGCATAGCCACGGCGGCGCCACCGGATTCACCGCGCCCCCCGGCGTGACCGTTCACCAGGTCCCTTTAGGAAAAGATATCGGATCGATGATGATTTCCGGCGAGTTGCAAGCGACGCTGCTTTACATCGTGAACCGCAACCTGGTTGACCGCAGCACGGCCGATCTCTGGAGCCACCCGCAGGTGAGATATCTGTTCCCGGACCCAAAAGCCGAGGGTATAAGATTCTATAAGAAGACGGGACTGTATCCGATCAATCACTGCGTGGTTTTAAAGCGGGCCATAGCGGAGAAGCATCCCTGGGCCGTCCTGAATATCTTGAAGGCCTTCGAGCGCGCCAACGCCATTGCCGACGAGCAAAGATTGCAACACGTCGATTACTACTTCGAGACCGGTCTACTGCCGCCGGAAACAAGAAGTG
>DASWHT010000219.1:0-5701 GCA_036398075.1 Binatia bacterium
TGGCGGCGCGCCTGATCCCGGCCGCAGTTTCGCCAGAAGAGGTTGAGCGGGAAGTTGGCATACCCGTCGTCAATACGCAGGCTGTCGCAATACGGTTTGCGGAACTGATGGCAAGTAGCAAGACCATTCACAGCCAGAAAGCCTACCCGTGGGCGCCTGGCCTGAACGCCGGGGCGGTTTCAAACCGCGCAAGTTAGCGCGCTGGAAGGGGCCCCGCTCCGTTGAGGCTTTTCATGAATTCGACGGCCTCCGGATTGCGCGGCGTCTTTCGCCCCAGCAAAACGCTGAGCGTGTGTTAAGGGTGACGCCCTTGGCCGCGTACCTGTTGTTTCACGCTGTTGTTTGCTCCGAGCGCTGAAGTGCGCTTGATGTAAACCCAGGCGTTCATCCCTGGTTTCAAGTCGCGATTGTTGGAATCGCCGTCGAGCGATATTTCCACCGGAATCATCTGCTCCAGTCTCGAATATGGCCCGCCGGGTTTAAAGAGAGCAAATTCCGAATCGGTGGTGTCGCCGATCACTTTGACTTTCCCGTTAAAAACACGATTGGGGTAGGCGTCGACGTAGATTTCAACGGGATTGCCCTGCCCGATGTGTCGCACGTAAGTCTCGCGTACGTTGGCGCGCACCTCCAAGGTATCGCGGATGATGATCTTCAGGAAAGCCTGGCCTCTTTGCATAATGTCGCCGATGTTGGCCGTTCTGCGAACGACGATGCCGTTCACCGGACTGGTAACCGAGGTGCTCTCGAGGTGTCGTTTTTGGGTATCCACTTTTAGTTTGAGCTGATTGATCGTGGATTGCTGGGATTCAAGGCGCGCCTTGAAAGCTTCCACCTCGGCGAGGCGGGCTCTCGCCAAGCGCAGATCCGCGTCAGCCTTGCGCACATCCGACTTTGCCGTCATGGCGCGGACTTCGGCCAGCGGCGCGTCGTCGCGGAAATTGTTCAGTTTCGAAACTTGCGACAATTGGAGGTCCGCTCTGAACTGCTGGACCTCGCTTTTACGCATCTCGACAGTCGCTTGCGCGCGTTCATGAACAGTTTGGGCGTCGTCAAGATCCTTGGCGGCAATGAAGCGCTTGTCGAATAGGGTCTTGGCGCGTTCCAGATCGAGGCCCGCTTTCCTGAGATCAAGTTCGGCTCTTACGAGATTTGATTCGGCTACTTTGACCGTGGCCTCTGCCTGCTCGACCTGCGACTTGCCGACATATTTGGCAAGCTCGTGCATCCGCACTTTTTCCTTGAGGTGTCCCCCGGCGGCCTCCAGCGTGGCCTCGGCGCGGCTAATTTCACTTCGCACCGTTGCGTCCATCCCCTTGAACTGGAGCTTTCCCTCTTCGTAGTGAGCGTTGGCGCGTTTCAATTCTACTATCGCTTCATCCAAGGCGCTCTGGTATTCCTCCTTGTCAATTTCCACCAGCAGGTCGCCCTGGCGCACGACGTCGCCCTCCTCGGCGGAAAACTTGACGATTTTCCCCGACACTTCGGCGCTGATCGTGGCGTAGGCGGCGGTTACGCGGCCCTCGTCGGTGTATACGGTATTCATGGCCGTAATCCACCAATTGACGCCGTAAACGACGGCGAGCACAAAACCGACGCCGAAAAAAAGCAAGGCAACGACGTGCCGCTTTTCGCTCACCCGAAATCGCAGAAATCTTCTGAACGCGGCCGGTTCAGTATTTTCGCTGCCGTCTTTCATGCGCCGCAATCCATAATCGACTTCCGTCCCGTGCCGGTCGTTGTCTCCAAGTGGCTCACGCGTCGTGCCTGCGGCCGGCCCTCGAAGGCTTCCCGTCGCGGCGCTCTCTGCCCCGGATAAGCAGCACAATCGGAACCAGTAACAGCCCGGCAATGCCGACCAGCCGGAAGCTGTCGTGGTACGCCTCAATTGTAGCACGCTCGATGAGTTGATTTCTCAACATGCCCTGCGATCTCGCCCTCGCCTCATCCAGCGGCTGTCCCGCCTGGGCAAATGCGTTTTGCAGCATTTCCATAGCGTCCTTTGGACCTTCACGTTCCAGCGTCTGGATCCTCATCAGTTTTGTGAGGTGCGATAATTCTTGATGAGTGACGTAGGTCGAGATCAACGGCACCCCGGCGGTATTTCCCAGGTTGCGCGCCAGCGTATCCATGCCCGCGCCCAACGTCGAACTCTCCGCGGGCAGGGTGTCCAAAGCCATGGTGGTCATCGTCGCTTGGGCGCCGGAGCGGAACATGCTTTGCACGGCCGTTACCATGACAATATGCGTCAATGTCGACCCCACGTCTATTCCCGAGTAGAAGTACATTGTAATGGAAGAGGCCAGCAGCGAGATGGCCACCACGACTGGAATCTGCATCTTGTCCGAGAGAATGCCGAAGCCGAGAGCCCCCATTCCCGAGGTCACCGCCATCGGCACGAGCCGTTGCCCGGCCTGTAGGGGCGAAAAGCGCAGTTCCCGCTGAAGAAAAATTCCAAAGATAAAATTGGTGCTCTGAAAAATGGCGGTGTTTAGCAGCCGGGCGATAAACGAAAGGCTGAAAGAGGCGTTCTGAAAAACTCGGATCTCGAAGATGGGATGTTTCGTGTTCAGCTCGGTGGCAAAAAGAACTGCAAAAGAAACCGCTGCGATGGCGAACAGGCTCAAGATGTAGGACGAGTTCCAACCCCATAGGGTGCCGTTGTTGACCGCCCAAAGCAGCGTGCTCAGGCCAATCGACATGGCGAACAAACCGATGAAGTCCACCGACACCGGCCCTCGCCGCCTCTCGTCGTCGAGCTCGCGCGGCATGACCAGCATGATCAGCAGAAGGGAAAGAAGATTGATGGGGATATTGACGTAGAACACCGATTGCCAGCCAAAGGTTTCCACCAGCCAACCGCCGACGAGCGGCGCGATCAGCGGGCCGACCATATGGCTCGCTTGATAAAGACCCATCGCAAGACCGCGCTGCTGCGGCGGAAAAGCGCGGTACATCAACGACATGGAAAGGGGTTGCCTGAGCCCGCCGCCGGCATTTTTCAGCGTCAGGAAGAAAATCAGCGCGCCCAGGCTCCAGGAGGCGCCGGCAAAACCGGAGCAGATGATGTAAAGAACGAAGGTTGAGAGATAAAGCCGGCGCGTGCCAAAAATTCCCGAGAGCCAGCCGACCATCGGTCCCAGGATGGTTCTCACGATGGCGGGGCCGGTGCGAACCCACTGGACCTTGTCCAGGCTGACGCTCATGGCCACCATGATTTGCGGAATGGCGATTTCGATCATGCGCTCGGCAAAGCTCACCGTCGTCGAGCCGATCGCCAGCGCGATGCCCATCCACCATTTGTAGGACGGGCTGTCGCGCGACACCGAAAATTGTTTGATCGAGATCACCCTTGGAAACCCGTCAAAGAAAACCTGTCCGTGAATTCGCCGCCACTACGGCGGCCGCGTTCCGCTCAACGTACTACAAGTATTACAACCCGGTTTCTTGTGCAACGAAAGCCGCCTCCGCACAGTCATATCAGGGTGCTGAAAAAGGAATTCTATGCTTCGACTGGCTCACACTTCGGCAAGCTTAGTAGAACGGCAATTTCTTAAGGAATTCAAAGCAAACTCCGTTCGCCCTTCGAGAACCTCAGGACGAACGGAGGGGATGGTTGAAATCAAGGGTTTATCATCAGAATCGCGGATGGTGTCAGCATGCGCGGCAGACTTGATTGTCGTTTGCCGCGCGGTCTTGCGCGCCTCCAGTCTCACTGTGGCGCCAAAACTTTTTTCAACCGGGCGATGGTCTCCGGCGGTTGTGTCATGACCGCTTTGACGATGACTTCCAGCTCTTCGCCGCTGATCGGGTCAAGCTCGAAGTTTTTTTTCTTGACGTCGTCCAGAAAAGCCGGATCCTTGACCATCTTTTCAAAGGCTTCGCGCAGCGTCTTGACCCGCTCCGGCGGTGTCCCGGGGGAAGTGAATATCGGCCTGCCCAGTGTGCCGTTGGCGAGGATGACGCTCGCCAGGCGCCGGTCACCCTCGGGTATCTTGTAGCCGTCCATAACCTCATGCAGCGTCGGCACATCGGCCAGACGCGAATCGCGTTTCCGCCCGGTTTGATAGAGATTTCGAACGAAGCCTTTCTTTTTCCACGTAATATAAGGTTCGCGCGCGAAAAACGTTTCAATCGTAAAGGTCCGGCACTGAATCTCGCCTCGCTCAATGGCGAGGTCGAGCTCCGGACCGCCCGGATAACCCAGCACGGAGTGGATCTTAAGGGGCGGCATAGTTTCCTCGAGAAGCCGCGCTAGCATATAGTCTGTGCCCGAAGTGCCGGTGCTACCACAGCGCGCCGGCTCTTTGGCCTTGCGAATGTCGTCGATGGATTTGTACGGCGCATCCGCGCGCATGGTCATCTGGGATTCGCTCTTGACCGGTGAGCCAATCCAGACGAACTTTGCCCAGTCATATTTGACCTCCGGCCGCCCCACGAGTTGGTCCATATACACGCCCGGTAAAATGGATCCGATGATCGTCAAGCCGTCGGGTTTGGCCACGTTATACATGTAATTGGTGGCGATCTTGTGGCCGGCCCCAGGCATGTTCTGAGCGAGCGAATCCGGATTTCCGGGGATGTGCCTCGGCAAATGGGCGGCAACCGTGCGCGCCCAGGTATCATAGAGAGAGCCCGCGGTGGTTCCCACGAGGACCTTGATGGTTTTCCCCTTGTAGAAGGACTCGACTTGCGCGTGGCCCGGCGAGACTGAAGCAACGCCGAGAGCGGCGAGAAGCATGAGAAAGCATCCGACTGCAAGAGCCCGCTTCTTCATAACACCTCCTGCGCTGAACGTAGTTTTGAATTCAACTCCGAGGTCCAACTAGCTTGGGCAAACAACAATGTGCCGGTCATCGCCATGCTCTTCGCGCCACTGCGTTCGTAGAGCTGAGGATCCTGCTCCGACCCAACCAAGCCCAAAGCCCGGTGAGAAGGATTGAAGGGGCACCGCCGGATAATTGCTTTTACGCCGTGCGCTTTGTCCTTTTGCTATGATCGCCGGGCTGGTGTCAAGGGGAGGTCCGCTGAAAGATGATACGAGAAGCAGCCTGAGATGCCCCGGGTTTGACATACAGTCCCGTTATTGATAGCGCTCGGCGTATAAGGGGCTTTGCTCGCCGGTGCAACTTTCTTCCGTCCGAAGATGGACTGATCTCGGCGGCTGTTTTAGGAATTCTCAGGGTCTCGGCGGCGGAACCTCGAAAATAAGTTCTTACCATTCGTACTTAGGAAGAAGAGCCCGACATCGAAAAAATAATTTACAAGGAGGTAAACCATGGCACTTCATATCGGAGAAGAAGCTCCTAATTTTACCGCGGAGACGACCGAAGGTACCATCAACTTTCATGAATGGATCGGCAACGGGTGGGCGATTCTGTTTTCGCATCCAAAGGATTTCACCCCGGTTTGCACAACCGAGTTGGGATACATGGCAGGTCTCAAATCGGAATTCGCGGCGCGAAACTGTAAGGTGATCGGACTGAGCATCGATCCCGTTACGGATCACAAAAAATGGTCCAAGGATATCGAGGAAACTCAGGGCCATGCGGTGAACTATCCGATTATCGGTGACTTTGATCTGAAGGTCGCCAAACTTTACGATATGATTCACCCCAGCGCCAGCGGAACGGCCGAGGGGCGAACCGCGGCAGACAATGCGACAGTCCGCTCGGTGTTCGTCATCGGACCGGACAAGAAG
>DASWHT010000220.1:0-3449 GCA_036398075.1 Binatia bacterium
CGTAGACGTTGACGAAGCGGCGCACCTTGCCGGTCTCGTCGCAGATGCGTTCTTTGATCCCAGGGTAGTTCTGTTCCAGATCGTCCATCAACGCGCGCATGGTGCTGCCCTGCGCATCGACTTCATCGGCGCCTTGCGTGAACTTGCGCAAGGGCGTGGGTACGCGTACTCGCACGGACATAAATTGCCTCCTCGAAATGAATTACCCTTACCGGTTGTGCGGTTTAAAATAACCCTTCGTCCAAAGCCTTTCAAGGCGGCGGTTTGCCGTCACCGACCGCTCTATAACGGCTTTAAGACGCAGCCGCCATGGCATTCACCGGCGGATTGAGATCGCGATAAAGTTCGTCGAAGTTTTCCAGCGTGGCATTGATCGTAAACGGCTTTTCAACGCTTTTAACTACTGTTTCAAGGGTCTTGTAGCCGTTGCCGGTGATGCTGACGACGATCGACTCGTCTCTCGGGATGCGCCCGCTTTCGATCAGCTTCTTGGCCACCGCCACTTCGGTGCCGCCCGCCGGTTCGGTGAAAATGCCTTCGCTGCGGGCGAGCAGCTTTATGCCTTCGAGGATTTCTTCATCCGTGGCGCTTTCCCCCCAGCCGCCGGATTCCTTCACCGCTTGGATCACATAATAGCCGTCAGCGGGGTTGCCGATGGCGATGGAGCTGGCGATGGTGCGCGGTTTTACCGGAGTGACCAGGTCCGTGCCTTTGTGCAAGGCATTGATGATCGGCGCGCAGCCGGCGGCTTGCGCCGAGTAGATTTTGCAGCCGGTGTCTTCGACGAGACCGACTTTGATCAACTCTTGAAAACCTTTGGCCAATTTCGGCAGAATCGTTCCGCCCGCCGACGCCACAACGATATGTTGGGGCAGCTTCCAGCCCAGCTGCTCGGCTACTTCGAAGCCATGGGTCTTGGCGCCTTCCGAGTAGTACGGGCGCAGATTGACGTTGACGAAGGCCCAGCCGTACTTGTCGCCAATTTCGCTGCAGAGCCGGTTGACATCGTCGTAGTTGCCCTTGATGGCCACGGTTTTCGGCCCATAAATGGCGGAGCCGATAATTTTCCCTTGTTCCAAACCCTCGGGGATAAACACGTAACAATTAAGTCCCGCTTTGGCGGCATGGGCTGAAACTGAATTGGCCAGGTTCCCTGTCGAAGCGCAAGAGACGGTATCGAAGCCGAACTCGATGGCCTTGGAAATCGCAACCGAAACGACACGGTCTTTATAGGAAAATGTCGGATGATTGACCGAGTCATCTTTCAGATAGAGTTCTTTAACGCCGAGCGCTGCGCCAAGACGGTGGGCGCGCACCAGCGGCGTGAAGCCGGAATAAAGTCCGACACTCGGATCGCCGTCGATGGGGAGCAATTCGCGGTAGCGCCAGAGATTGCGGTCCCGCGCCGCGACCTTGTCGCGGCTGATGGCGTTCTTAATGCCGTCGTAGTCATACATGACTTCCAACGGGCCGAAGCAGTTTTCGCAAACATGAAGCGGCTGGGTTGGATAATCCTGGCCACACTCGCGGCATTCAAGTCCTGTGACAAAACTCATAAACTTCCTCTCTGTCTAACCGGTCGAGGCGTTTGCCGCGCCGCAGGCACTGCACTCGGGGTCTCTTCTCACCTCGACGGTATGAAACTTCATCGCCCGCGCGTCATAGGTCAGCAGCCGGTCCGTGAGCAAGCCTTCTTCGAAGCCGGCGAGAAATTTAATCGCCTCGGTGGCCTGAATGGACCCGATGGTGCCGGCAACGGCGCCGAGAATGCCCGCCTGCTGGCAGCTCAAAAGCTCTTCCGGCGGTGGCGGATCTTTAAAGAAACAGCGATAGCAAGCGCTCCTGTGGGGAATCACGGTCATCGCTTGACCTTGCAGGCGCACGATCCCCGCGTGGGAAAAAGCAATGCCCAGCGCTACGGCGGTGTCGTTGACCAAAAATTTTGTGTCAAAATTATCGCTGCCATCGACGATGAAATCGTAATCGCTAAAAATTTCCGCGGCGTTGTTTGCTTCCAGCCGCACCGCCTGGCTGACGATGATCACACCGGGGTTGAGCTCCGTCAGTTTTGCTTGCGCCGATTCCACTTTTTTTCGCCCGATGTCCGCCGTGCCATAAAGAATTTGCCGCTGCAAGTTGGACAGCTCGACTCGATCCGGGTCGATCAGGCCCAAAGTGCCGACGCCCGCCGCCGCGAGATAAAATGCCGCCGGCGATCCCAACCCGCCGGCGGCGATCACCAATACACGGCCTTGGCGCAGGCGGATTTGCCCCTTGCCGCCTAGATCCGGCACCAAAATTTGCCGGCTGTAGCGTTCGATCTCGTCGGTGGTCAGACGGATGCTCATGGTTCAATCGTCAACAAAAAAAAACCTCTTCCCGAAGATAAGAAGAGGTCTATTCTCAACCTCACCTTATCTTCCCCCCGCCGGGCGGGGGTAGGATTTAGCACCACGATCCATTACATGGAACCGGTTGCTGTGGCTTCGAAGGGCCGATCCCTCCACCACTCTGGATAAGGTGTCCAGACTCTAAGACACTGTTCAACCTAGCGCATGCCTCCCGCGTATGTCAACAATGGGTTCGACAGTCGCTTCGGGTTCGTGATATTGACGCCTAAATTCTATATAAACCCCGCCTCTTGAGGCGGGAACAAAATTATGGGGTTTCCACAGGGGGCGAGCATCCCCTTTGGTCAAGGGCGGGGGTCAAAACCCCGCCCGCGAAGTGGCTTCGTTTATTGTAAGCTTCATTCCAGAAAAGCTTTATGGGTCTCACGCAGGAAATCGCCAGCTACATCGCCAAGACGCGCTACCGGGAGATACCACCGGAGGTCATCCGTTTGGCGCAAGGATTCGTACTTGACGGATTGGGCGTGGCGCTGGCCGGCCAGACCGAAGATGGCACGCAGATTATCTTGAATCATACCCGCCGGATGGGCGGCCGGGAAGAAGTTAGTGTTTTGGGAACCGCGTGTAAGCTGCCCGCGCCGCAGGCGGCTCTGGTCAATGGCGTAGCCGCTCACGCGATGGATTATGACGATACCCAGTTATCGACCTCTAAAGAAGCCGTTTATGGCCTGCTCACACATCCGACGACGCCGGTGTTAAACGCCGCCCTAGCCGTCGGCGAGAGAGAACAAATCAGCGGGGCGGAGTTGTTGCTTGCATACATCATCGGCGTGGAGGTGGAATGCCGCATCGCCGATGCCATCAACCCGCGCCACTATCAATCGGGCTTTCACTCGACCGCGACCATGGGCGGGCTCGGCGCCGCGATGGCAGCGGGAAAAATACTCGGTCTCAACGAAGAAGCGCTCTGCCGGGCTTTGGGTATGGCCGCCAGTATGGCTTCGGGCTTGCGCGAAAATTTCGGCACGATGACGAAGCCCTTGCACGCGGGACGCGCCGCGGAAAACGGCGTCACCGCGGCGCTTCTGGCTGAGGCGG
>DASWHT010000221.1:0-7619 GCA_036398075.1 Binatia bacterium
TTCTCCGGGGCCTCGGGTGTCACCCATCCTTGGGCGAAACCGTTATCGACGATCGCGCACTCGATAGTTTTGATCGTGACCGGCAGTTCGTTGAGACCGAGAACGCAGGAACCTTCACAGGGTGCGGGGCAGACGCGCCCGGTGAACTCGGGAAAATTGTTGGTCTTGTGCAGCCGCTCCAGCGCCTCTTTCCAAAGCCCGCGATATACTAGATCGTTCCATTCCGGAATTAAATTATTGATGGGGCAGCCGGATGCCATGCCGCTGATCAGCTGCCCGGTGTGGCAGAACGGGATGCCGCAATCCATGCAGCGCGCCCCTTGCTGGCGCAGTTTCTCTGCCGCGAAATGCTCGTGGAACTCTTGCCAATCCTTCACCCGCTCTAACGGCGAGCGATCGGCTGGCAGCTCGCGCTCAAACTCCATGAAACCCGTTGGCTTACCCATCTCGCTTATCTCTCGCTCCTAAGGGTACAAGATATCCCACGCGCATGCCCGGCGCCCAAAAACTCTCAAATTGTTGGATTTGAGATTTTGGTTTTGAGTTGGCAGCGATCGCGAATACGCGGAACTCAAAATGCCAAACCCAAATTGCCTTTGGCCCGGGCGCCGCGATTCAATTCCCGCTCACCCGCGACGCGTCATTTTTGTTCGCTTCGAACGCCGCCATCAACGCCTCGTCCCCCACCAACCCTTTGGCCTCGGCCTGTTTTAGCGCCTCGACGACCCGGAGGTAGTCTTTGGGCATAACCTTGACGAATTTGGGCGCGTTGTCCTGCCAGCGCGCACGAATCTTCCAGGCACGCGCGCTGTGAGTATAATAAGCGTGGCGCTTGAGTAACTCCTCGACTTCCAACATGTCGCTAGCGTCAAGTTTTTCCAGAGACACGGTTTCCGGATTGCAACGGTTTTTGAAGCCGCCGTCTTCATCCAGAACAAAGGCGACGCCGCCGGACATACCCGCGGCGAAATTGCGCCCGGTCGTGCCGATGACAACGACCCGGCCGCCGGTCATATACTCGCAGCCGTGGTCACCGACGCCTTCCACCACCGCGCTTACGCCGCTGTTGCGCACGCAGAATCGCTCCCCTGCCATGCCCCGGATATAGGCCTCTCCGCTAGTGGCGCCGTAAAACGCCACGTTGCCGACGATGATATTATCTTCCGGCGCGAAGGTCGAACCTTCGGGCGGAAAAAGGATCACCTTGCCCCCCGACAATCCCTTGCCGAAATAATCATTGGCGTCGCCTTCAAGCTCCAGGGTCAAGCCCGGCGGCACAAAGGCGGCGAAGCTTTGCCCGGCGGAGCCTTGGAAGTGAAAATGAATCGTGTCTTCGGGCAGCCCCTGCGGTCCGTACTTCCGCGTCACCTCACTGCCGAGAATCGTCCCCACGACGCGATTGGTGTTTCGAATATCCAAGGTCGCCTTTACTTTCTCTCCGCGTTCGAGCGCCGGCGCCGCCAAGTCGAGCAACACCTGGTTATCGAGGGCGTTCTCAAGCCCGTGGTTCTGCCCGATCTGGCAGTAGCGACCCACGTCGGCGGCTACCTGCGGCTGGTAAAGAATCGCCGCGTAGTCCAATCCTCGGGCCTTCCAGTGTTCCACGGCGCGGCGCACTTCGAGCCGGTCCGAGCGGCCTACCATTTCATTCACGGTGCGAAATCCGAGCCCGGCCATATGCTCGCGCATCTCCTGAGCGATGAAGCGCATGAAGTTGACGACATGCCCCGGGTCGCCGGTGAATTTCTTGCGCAGCTCCGGATTCTGTGTCGCCACGCCGACGGGACAGGTGTCGAGATGACACACGCGCATCATGATGCAGCCCAGGGTCACCAGCGCCGTGGTCGCGAAGCCGAATTCCTCGGCGCCGAGCAGCGCCGCGATCACCACATCACGCCCGGTTTTCAACTGCCCGTCGGTCTCCACCGCGATGCGGCTGCGAAGATTATTGAGCACCAGAGTCTGGTGCGTTTCCGCAAGTCCCAACTCCCAGGGTAAACCTGCATGCTTGATGCTCGTTTGCGGCGAGGCGCCGGTGCCGCCGTCGTGGCCGCTGATCAAGACCACGTCCGCGTGCCCTTTTGCCACTCCCGCGGCAATGGTGCCGACGCCGATCTCGGAGACGAGCTTCACGCTGATGCGCGCGTGGTGGTTGGCGTTTTTGAGATCATGGATCAACTGGGCCAAATCTTCGATGGAATAAATGTCATGATGCGGCGGCGGCGAGATGAGCCCCACGCCGGGCGTCGAATGGCGCACCTTGGCGATCCACGGATAAACTTTTCGTCCCGGCAACTCGCCGCCCTCGCCCGGCTTGGCGCCCTGCGCCATCTTGATCTGAAGCTCCCGGGCCTGAGTGAGATAATAACTTGTCACGCCGAAGCGCCCGGAAGCGACTTGCTTGATGGCGCTGTTTTTGGAATCGCCGTTGGGCTCCAGAGTATAGCGCGCCGGATCTTCACCGCCTTCGCCGGTATTGCTCTTCCCGCCGATCCGGTTCATGGCGATGGCGAGGGCTTCATGGGCCTCTTTGCTAATGGAGCCGTAGGACATGGCGCCGGTTTTGAAACGCTTCACGATGGCGTCAACCGGTTCCACCTCCTCGATGGGAATGGACTTCGGCTCGTATTTGAGTTGCATCAGCCCGCGCAGCGTAGCCATGCGCTCGGACTGGTCGTCGATGAGCTGGCTGTACTCTTTAAATGTCTTGTAATCGTTGATGCGGCAAGCTTTGTGCAACAAGTGAATCGTCCGCGGGTTGAACAGATGCAGCTCGCCGTCTTTACGATACTGGTACTGGCCATAAGCTTCCAGAGTGTGGCCGTTCAGCGAATAGAACGGAAAAGCCTTGGCGTGCTGCTGTTGCGCTTCCCGCGCGATCTCCTCCAGACCCATGCCGCCGACCCGCGACGGCGTCCAGGTGAAATATTTATCGACCAACTCTTGGCCGAGTCCCACCGCCTCAAAAATCTGCGCGCCGCAGTAGGACTTGATGGTGGAGATACCCATCTTCGCCATCACCTTCACCACGCCCTTGTAGACTGCTTTGTCGTAGCCTTTCACGGCATCGTGATAGCTGACGTCAGGCAGCATGCCTTCACGGATCATGTCGTTGAGGCACTCGTAGACGAGATAAGGATTGATTGCTTGCACGCCGTAGCCGAGCAGCAAACAAAAGTGATGCACCTCGCGCGGCTCACCCGACTCCAGCACCAAGCCAACGCGAGTCCGGGTGCCGTTGCGGATCAAATAATGATGCAAGCCGGAGGACGCCAGCAGCGCCGGAATCGGCGCATGTAACAGGTCCACCCCCTTATCGGACAGGATAAGAATCGTCGCGCCGCCGGCGACGGCCTGATCCGCCGCATGGAACAAATCTTCCAGCGCCTTTTCCAACCCTGCCTTCCCCTGGTTCGGATTGAACACCATGGGCAGCGTCACCACCTTGATCCCCGGCAGATCGACGCGGCGCAATTTTTCCATGTCGGAGTTTTTCAAGATCGGCTCCGCCAGGCGCAGCTGGCGGCAGCTTTCCGGTCTGGGATCCACTAGATTCCCTTCGGAACCAAGAGTCAAAGTCGTGGACGTAATCAGCTCTTCGCGAATCGGATCGATGGGTGGATTGGTTACCTGCGCAAAGAGCTGTTTGAAATAGTTATAAAGCAGCTGCGGCTTGTCCGACAAAACCGCTAGCGGCGTGTCGGTGCCCATGGAGCCGACGGGCTGAATGCTGTTTTGCGCCATCGGGCCGATGTTGATGCGCAAGTCCTCAAAACTATAACCGAAGGCCTGCAAGTGTTTCAGCGTCGCGTGGTGATTGTAAGCGGGCTCTTCCTCGGGCACATCGGGCAAATCATGGAAGTGAACCTGGTTATCCTTGAGCCATACGCCGTAGGGTTTCCCCGCCGCCATCCCCTGCTTGATTTCCTCGTCGCTGATGATGCGCCCTTTGCCGGTGTCTACGAGAAACATACGCCCCGGCTGGAGGCGCCGTTTTTCCAGCACGCGCTCCGGCGCCACGTCGAGCACGCCCACTTCCGAGGCCATGATTACGAGATCGTCTTTGGTCACGTAATAGCGCGAGGGGCGAAGCCCGTTGCGGTCGAGCACCGCGCCCACCACGGTGCCATCGGTAAAGGCAATCGACGCCGGACCGTCCCAGGGCTCCATAAGCGCGCTGTGATATTCGTAAAATGCCCGTTTCTTGGCATCCATGCTCTCGTGGTTTTCCCAGGGCTCGGGAATCATCATCATCACCGCGTGGGGCAGCGAGCGGCCGCTGAGCGCGAGAAATTCCAGACAATTGTCGAACTTCGCCGAGTCGCTGCCGTCCTCCTGGATAATCGGAAAGATTTTTTTCAAATCATCGCCGAACAAGTCCGAGGCAACCATCCCCTGGCGCGCGTGCATCCAGTTTTCGTTGCCGCGCAGGGTATTGATCTCGCCGTTGTGAATCAAATAACGATACGGATGGGCCCTCCCCCAGCTGGGAAAAGTATTGGTGCTGAAGCGCGAGTGGACCACCGCGATGGCGGTCTTCACCGCGGGATCCTTAAGGTCTGGATAAAAAGTCGACAACTGCCGCGGCGTGAGCATGCCTTTGTAGACGATCGTCCGGTGCGACATGCTCGAAACGTAAAAGAAATCCCCACCCGGTAGGCCACCGTAACGAATCTTGTTTTCAGCTCGCCGGCGAATCACATAGAGCTTGCGTTCAAATGCCATCTCGTCCGTGACGTTATCCCCACGGCCGATAAAGACCTGGCGCACGAAGGGCTCGGAAACTTTGGCCGTCTCCCCCAGATAGAGATTATCGGTGGGCACCTTGCGCCACCCGAGCAGGCGTTGCCCTTCGGCGACGATGATTCCCTCGATCAGTTTTTCAAAGCGCCGCCGTTGCTCGCGGTGGTCCGGCAAAAAGATCATCCCGACGCCGTAATCACCAGCATCCGGCAGGTGGAAACCCAACCCTTCGCAAGCCTCGCTGAAAAACGCGTGCGGCACCTGCGTGAGGATGCCCGCGCCGTCGCCGGTATTCTCCTCACAGCCGCAAGCGCCGCGATGGTCAAGATTTTCCAGCACCGTCAAAGCCTGATCGACGATCTCGCGAGACTTTTGTCCTTTGATATTGACGACGAACCCGACACCGCATGCGTCATGTTCGAATCTTGGGTCATAGAGACCCTGTTTCGCTGGCAATCCTGGGATCTTCATAGCTCTACCCTTTGGACTCTGTATACTTGCGCGGCGGAATCGAGAAGCGTCCGGCTGATATGCACGAAAGCAGCAGCGCCGCGCAGAATGAAGCTCCTCGGAGCAAAGCTCCGAGGTATCTTTGCGAAATTCTCCGAAGCCCTTCCACCCTCCTTGCCTACTCCGCCGAAGCAGCCGCTTCGGCTGCGAAGGCCGGGCGCCAAGGCTACGGAGGGTTCTCCACACCTTCATCCTCCCAGCAAGCTGCGAGGTATTCGGCGAAGGAGAATAAAATGGACTTATCGGGAAAAGTATTCTGCGTCAACATTGGGGTTGCCCGACGCTTCATTTCCGCTTCCCTTGGCTCTCCGCAATCCTCTCGTCCAATTCCAAAATCTGGCTCTCTTTGGCCGTTGATAGCACGACTTTAGTGACGGTGCGCGTCACGCCCTCGACGGAGCGAATCTCGCCGAGCAATTTTTCCAAAGCACCGGTGTTACCGGCTTTTACCTTGAGAATAAAACTTTCATCGCCCGTGACGTGATGGCACTCGAGCACGTCGGGATAGCGCAAAATTTGCGTCGCGAAGCCGTCGATATCGCGCTGGTGGCTGATCGAAACCCCGATAAAGGCGGTGATGTCTTTACCGACCATCTTGCCATCTAGC
Source organism: Binatia bacterium (assembly GCA_036398075.1). Lineage (GTDB taxonomy): Bacteria > Desulfobacterota > Binatia > UBA9968 > UBA9968 > DATACQ01. Next base: position 5,861 of record DASWHT010000221.1, read on the forward strand.
AACGCCGCGTAGCCCTTGATGACACCGCTCGCCTCAAGCTTTTTCACCCGCTCCATCACCGCGGGCGCGGAAAGATCCACTTCCGCAGCAATATCCGCCAGCCGGGAACGGCCGTGGGACTGAAGAATGGATAGAATTTTTAAATCGATTTGGTCCAACAACCTAATATTCTTAAGTGATTCAGATTAATTCCCTAACTTTTTATGCCAACTCAAGCGTTATGTCAAGTGCTCGATTACGGAAAATTCAAAATTTCCGCGCTAAATTGGGGCCCGGGGATCACTCGGTCGGAAATCGACTCGGTCGGCCCCGGAGAATGGCAAGCAATTGCGCTAGAAAGCGAGCGTTAGGGAGTCAACGGGCGTATGGATTGAAGAAGGTTTCGCGGCCAAAATCGTCCGGAGATTCTGGAGTAAGGTTATGAGTTCAGCGATTCGAGTCTTGCTCGGACGCCGAATTTTTAAATCTTTGCAGCTTGAATTTTGAACCCGAAACTCAAAGGTTTCGGGCGGGAGAGCGGTCCCCGAGAGAGAGTCTCGCTAACTACGCTGAAATCTTGCCCCGAGGACCGCTCTTGGGTGGGGAGGCTGTAAAGCGTTATCCCGATAGGGACTCTTGTTTTAGTGCTGCTCCGACCGGGTCAAGTCCTACCAGGATCCAAGGACATTGTTGCATCAGAGAGGGATGGTCGGAGGCGAGTTTCTTCAGCAAGATACGCGCACGATCATCCGCAGAATCCATCTTAATGGCTTCAAGTAGCGCCCAAGCGGCAGAAGCGATTTTTCCCTGACCGTGAAAGCTGATGCCAAGATTGCGATACGCGCTGGGACGAGTCCAGTTGAGGTCCAGCGCCGTGCGGCAATGCTGCTCGCCCTCATCGTAACGGCCGACCATGTTTAAACAATAGCCGAGATTGTTGCGCAGAATGTATTCAATTTTCTTGCTGTTGGGTTGCAGGTCCAGCGCTGCTCCGAAATGGCCAATGGCCTTATCCATCTTTTGTTCGTCCGTGGCGATCTGTCCCAGCGCGAGCTGGCATTGAACATGGTATTCCGGATTGCTAGTGGTGCCGAGAAATCGGCGGAGCAAATCCTTAGCGGATTCCGCTCGCTCTATGCCCCGATAATAGCCCACCGTAAATAGCATCCAACGAAAGTATTGGTCTTCGTCCGTGGTCGTCTCGAGGCGTTGGAGCAGCATCTTTTCGGTGTCCTGATCCGGGGAGGCCTCGGATGGGGTCGCTGTTTTCTTCAGGAGGTTGTTCATAGCTGGCGTTAGTAGCAACACAAAGACCAGCCAAATTATCCTGATTTGGCAGCAAAACGGCCAAAAAATACTCCAGTGCCCGCTTAAAAATGGGCAGTTGCGAATTAACCGAATTAAAGCAGGCGTTTGCACCCGATGGAAACTTGGGGTCGAATGCAAAGCGTTTAAGCGGTTCAAGCCGTCCGAAACCTCAGAACTCCGATCTCTCAACTATCTCAGACAGCCGGCGCCGAAGCGACGAGGCGTCAAAGGCTATCTGCTCACAGATCCAGTTGTACGAACCCAAGTGCCAACTGTCGGATTCAAACCAAAGCCGAGCAAAGTATTTAAGCCGTGCATCCGAGTATAAGCGAGCCCTGGCGTTTGTTAAGTCGAAAGCTGCCTGCCGTAAGACCGCGGTCCACAGACGCCGTTCGTCGATCATGGCGCGGGATTATAGCACTGGGTTGAGCGAGGGCGAGAAAAGGCGCTGCGTTTTGAGTAGCCCACTCAC
>DASWHT010000222.1:0-1980 GCA_036398075.1 Binatia bacterium
CCGAATCCTTCGGCCACTTCGCGCAATTTCTAACCGCCATGGAATCGCCTTCGGCGCCGTTTCTCCCGAGCAGCTGGACCGCCGAAATATTGGCCGCGACACTTTTCGATAGACCGGCGGAAAAGGGCTTTTTCTATGCCCTGCTGGCAAGCTACGCGCTCTTTTTCCCCCTGGCCGCCTCTTGGATTTCCAGCGCGGTTTATCTCACCGGCTGGTCCAAGGCGCAGGAAGCGCCGCAAGGAACGCGAAACTCGCCATGGTTGGAACGGGCGCTTGAATACGCCGCACGCCCCTTTCCGCCAATCTGGCGCGCCATAATGCTCAAAGACATCAGGACTTTCATGCGCGACGCCACGCAGTGGTCCCAGGTATTTCTCTTAACCGCGCTCATCATCGTTTATCTTTATAATTTCAAAGTTTTGCCACTGGACCGCTCGCCGCTGCCGCCGGGGACGCTGCGCACCCTGATCTCCTTCGCCAACCTCGCCCTGGCCGGTTTTGTGCTGAGCGCCGTCGCCGTGCGTTTCGCTTTTCCGGCGGTGAGCCTCGAAGGCAAAGCCTTCTGGATTCTCCAGACGGCGCCCATCTCGCTGCGCTCGCTGCTCTGGAGCAAGTTCTGGCTCAATTTTCTCCCACTGCTACTGCTCGGCGTCACCCTGGTTTTTCTCAGCAATATCTTGTTGCGCGTGCCGCCGTGGATGATGGCGCTTTCGCTGGTGACGATCTGCGCGATGACCGCGGGCGTCGCGGCCATCGCCGTGGGCATCGGCGCGCTCTATCCGAACTTCGGCTTTGAAAACGCCGCGCAAATCCCCACAAGCTTCGGCGGCGCCGTCTGTATGATTTTCAGCGTCGGCTTCGTCGCCGTCACCGTCATGATCGAAGCGTGGCCGATGTATCTGGTAGCCATGCGAAGCCTAGGCAGCGGAACCGCGCAAGTCGCGGAATTGACCGCAATGGCGCCGGCGCTCCTCGCCGTGCTTGTTTCGACCGCCATCGCCGTGATCGTGCCGTTACGATTGGGACTAAAGAGCTTGGAACGGCTGAGGGACTGACGGAAATTCTGTTCAAGGTTCAATGTTCAAGGTTTAACGTTCCGGAGAAATCCGAACAATAAGTTGATACCACCCCGTTCATCCTGAATTATCGGGTTTCGGAATGCTTCTAACGGCTATCAATCTTCAAATTTACCGACTAAATTAGGAATTGCAGATAATTGCAGATCCGAAAACCTTGAACTTTGAACATTGAACCTTGAACTCCCAAGGAGAGATCCCGTGAACCTGATTCACACAATTTACCAACCGTCCGGTGAAGGCCCATTCCCTACGATCTTGACGCTGCATGGCCGGGGCTCCAACGCCATGGACCTATTGGGGCTGGCGCCCCTTCTGTGCGGCGGCAAATTTCTGATGATCTGCCCGCAGGGACCGCTGGAAACGCCCATCGGTCCAGGCATGACCGGTTACGCCTGGTATCCCATGAGCATGGGCGGCCCGCCGGATGTCGACGCCATACTATCGTCGCGGCGAGAACTGGAGGATTTCATTGAGCGCTGCCTTGCAAGCTATCCCATCGATCGAAAAAAGCTCGCGCTACTCGGCTTCAGCCAGGGCGGCGTCATGTCCTACAGCCTAGCCTTGACGCATCCAGGACGATTCGCCGCCCTGGCGGTCCTCAGCAGTTGGTTGCCGAAAGAGCTCGAAGCGCGGCTGAAGGTGAGCGATGCGGTCCAAGCTCTGCCAACGCTAATCCAACATGGCACGCAAGACCCTATGATAGAGGTCGACCGCGCCCGGGACTCGGTGCAGCGGTTACGTCAGCTCAAACTGCCGCTCACTTTTCGCGAATATGAAATGGCTCATGAAATCACGCCGGGAAGTCTCCGCGACCTCTCGGCGTGGTTGGAAGAGAAGGTATTGAAGACGAGGTGTAGCTCATAACCCCCTCGTTTTTATTTGTATTCCTTTTCGTTGACCT
>DASWHT010000223.1:0-8626 GCA_036398075.1 Binatia bacterium
TTTTTCGAGAAACATGAGCCACTTCTCCGGTCCCACGGTGGGATCGAAGGTGCCGGGCTTGCGTTCCTCTAAACGCGGCGTGTGAAAGCGGTCCAGCGCCGGCAGGACGCGCCGCGGATTCATGTGCCCGGTGGTTTTGAATGGATTGCCGACGAACTTGACCAGCTCGTCAAAATTCTCCATGACGTGACCGTCGCAGTCGATATAACGCTTCGCCATAAATTGCCTCGGTTAATGGGTTTGCTGGGTTGAGGCATAGAGGAAATGACCGATAGCTGTCAATAGATAGAACGGCTCTCGGTTTTCGCGTGTGAAGTTTCGGGTTGATGGACGGCGCTGGAATCAAGAGTCTCAACTGAGCGAGTTTGGCGAAACGGATCACTTGTTACCGACCGGCCTTCTGGTCTATTTAGGATTGACAACAAGGAGGGAGGGTCATGCCGCACGTCAAAGCCAAAGATGGAGTGGAAATTTATTACGAAGCGTCCGGACAAGGCACGCCGTTTGTTTTCCTCAGCGAAACCGCCTGCGATGGTGCGGTATGGAATCTGTACCAGGTTCCGGAATTCTCGCGTGACCACCGCGTCGTGATCCTCGATTACCGCGGCACGGGATTGTCCGGCAAGCCGTCGGCCAAATACAGCACGGAAATGTTTGCGGACGATGCCGCAGCAGTGCTGGATCATCTCGGTCTTGAAGGCGCCGTCGTCTGTGGCCATTCAATGGGCGGCAGAGTCGCGCAACTTCTCGCCCTCAATTATCCGCGCAAAGTCAGCAAGCTGATTCTTGCCTCCAGCGGTGCGGCGCATCCGGGTGACCGGGGCATTCCCCTGCGCATCGCTAAAGAGATGGTGGAGTGGGGTTATGAGAAGTACGTGCGCAACCACACCATCATCGTCGGCTGGACCGAGGTGTACGCGCGCAATCACATGAATCGCATCGAAAAATATCTCCAAGTGCGCATGGCCAATCTGTGCCCGGTGGAATTTTACTTCCGCCACGTGCTGGCGCGCCAGGAGCACGACACCAGCGGGCGGCTCAAAGACATCAACGTGCCGACGCTAATATTTGTCGGCGATGACGATCATTTCGTGGTCAGCGACATGTCGCACCGGGCCGGCGCGGATCTTCTTGCTCAAGGTATCCTGAATTCCAAGCTGGTCGTTCTTCCTGGCGAGCGTCACAGCTATTTATACACCGAACCGGAAAAGGTGCATGGCATCATTAGGGAGTTTCTGAAAGGGTAGCTGTGAAAAAATTTGATCTAGCCTTCGGCCTAGCTCAGGGCGGACGGGTAAATGCTTAAATAATAATAAAACCCATCCGTTCGTGGTGAGCCTGTCGAACCATGAACGGAATTGCGACACGGTCCCGTCATAGAGAAGGTTGCGGGTGTCTAGCTCGGCATCTCGGCGAGTAGTTTTCCGTATCCCTTGATCGGATGGCGCACGCCTAAACGGAGTTGCGTCTCCCAACAGCGCGCCGGGCCGGCGTGCACGACGGTCAACCCGGTGGACTTTTCCAACGGTTCGATGATCTCGAGGGTCTTCCACGCCGAGCCGAGCATATAAATGGCTTCGGCCTCTTTGTGTTTGGCGGCGATACGCTTCATGAATTCGAGAATCTCCGCCGCCGGCACCTTGGGGACATCGGCGAAGGGCGAGTCAATGCCTTCCATGGACAGCACTTCAAACTTCGCGTCGGTAAAATAGCGCGCGAAGATGTTGTTCATCTGCTCGGGAAAATAGCTGGCGCCGACAAATTTCTTGATCCCCAGGGTGCGCAGAGCGTGTACGTGGTTTTGTCCCGACGTGACCATCTGCACGCCGTATTTTTTCTCCCAGCTGGCGATGAGTTCCTGTTCGCGCAAGTAGCCCAAAAGCATGAAGGGCGGGGCGCCGCTGGGACGAACCAGGTCGGCTCCCATCTTCGCCAATTCCGCCGCCTTGGCTTCGTACCCTGGCATCGACTTGCTGAACTCGTCTTCGGTGCCGCTGGTGAAGTTCATCGTCAGCGCGACGAACTTGATCTTTTCCGGTATCAAAGTGTCGAGATCCAGCTCTTGGCCCGCCTCCGGACGATTCGTGGGACGCACGGTGCCGACGAGATATTCCTTTTCAGCCATGGTTTGTACCTCCCTTCGGATGAGCCGCAAGGCGCCGTTGCGGCGCCGTTATCAGTATCGCTTGAATTGCACCCCGATCGCCACAGATCTAAGCACTTGTATCGAGTTTACGTCAAGTGCCGTTGTGCGAGGTCTTCTGGTTTCGGGTCTCGGGTTTCAGGTTTCGGGTTTAAACTCGAAACTTGGAACTCGAAACTGTTTAAGCTTGCTGGACATCCAGCCGGCGAATAACCTATGATCGCCATGTTTTGAAACCGGCATCATTTCACGCGCGAGCCATGTAATGATCAAAGTGGGTTTTATTGGATTGGGTAGAATCGGTACTCCGATCGCGGCTAACGTTTGCCGCGCCGGTTATGACCTCACCGTCTATGATTTGCGCGAAGCGTCTGTCAGCGGGTTGGTTCGCCTGGGGGCGCGCGCGGCGCATTCTGCGGCGGAGGTGGCCGAGGTATCGGAACTCGTCGAGCTGGCGGTGGTAGACGATGCTCAAGTGGAAGACGCGCTGACAGGAAAAAGCGGCGTGTTTGAAAAGGCTCGCCCTGAAACCATCATCGCGATCCACAGCACGATTTTTCCGGACACCGCGAAGAAACTCGCCGAGATTGGCAAGGCCAAAGACGTGCACGTGATCGACGCGCCGGTGAGCGGCGGTGAAGCCGGGGCGCGGGAGAAAACGCTGTGCTATATGGTTGGGGGGGATCGGGAGCTCTTGCAGCGCTGCCGCGAAGTCTTCGCGACATCGGCGTCACATATTTTTCACATGGGCGGACTGGGGAGCGGAGCGAGCGCAAAGATGATCGTGCAACTGGCAACCTGTATCAACATGCTTGCGGCCCACGAAGCAGAGGTCATGAGCGAGAAAAGCGGGTTAGATTTTGCTGCGGTGCAGGAAGTTTTGCGCGTAAGCTCGGCGCAAAGTTTTGTCGCCGATCACTGGTTAGAACGGTTCAAGCTGCCGGACGATCCAATGGCTACTCGGCGCCGGCGCACCGACGTATTCCAAAAGAGCCTGGCGCCGGCGATTGAATTCGCGCGAACGCTCGGGGTGCCTCTACCGGGGGGCTCTCTAGCGCAACGTTTGTTGCCGCGCATTATGGGTATTGAGAAATCGTGATCTTGATCGATCATGCGAGGGGCGCGAATGCAATGGGGTGTTGGATTAACGGAGTATTGGAGTATTGGGTCTCGAACCCATTACTCCACCATTCCAGTACTCCGCTACTCCAGTCCCCACGAGGCGATCGAGCGTAAGAACATATGAGTCTTTTTCAGCAGCCTGCTAAACGTTTAGCAACCAAACTGTTGCTAGTGTTCTTGTTCTTGGCCGGCTGGTTGAGCGAAGGAAAGGCCGAGAACTTCAAAGTCGCCATGCCGAGCACGACACAGGCGGTGCTGGCATTTACCACGGCGCGCGACAAAGGCTATTACCGCGCCGATGGATTGGACGTCGAGTTGATCCTGATGAGTGCGCCAATCGCCAGCCGCGCCTTGTTGAGCGGCGATGTTGCCGTCGCCACGGTTGGCGGCGCTGGGCTTCCTCCGCTACTACGCGGCTCGCCGCTCAAATTCCTTTTCACCACCTACAACCGAGCCATGTTTTGGCTTTATGCCAAGCCGGAGATTCGCGATGTCAAAGCGCTCAAAGGTAAAAGGGTCGGCGTTTCCGGCATCGGCAGCGGTCCCGATTCGCTGTTGCGTGAGATGCTGCGGCAAAATGGGCTTGACCCAGCCCGTGACGTGACGATTCTCAGCTTGGGCGTGATGCCGACGATCTTTTCCGGGCTGCAGAGCGGCACGGTGGATGCGGCTATGCTGTCGCCTCCCGTCACGTTTAAAGCCGAGGACGCCGGGTTTCGCGAATTGGTCGCTTTTCCCAAGCAAGATTTGGTCGAACTTCAGGGAAGCGTACTGGTGAGAGATGTTTCGATGCAGTCGGACCCACTGCAGGTCGAAAGATTTCTGCGCGGCACATATAAGGGCTTTCTTTACATAAAAGAACACCGCGCCGGTACGATTCCGATGGTCGCACGCTATCTACAGGTGAGTGAGAGTCTCGCCGCCAAGGCCTACGACCAAGTCATTCGACCGGCCATGACCCAAGACGGAACCCTCAATCAGGAGACGCAAGCGAAAGCCGTCGCGCACGTGCTCAAGCGGCTCGATCTCAAAGAGGCGCCGCCCCTGGCAAAGATTTTTGATTTCTCATTGACGCGTAAGGTCATCGCCGATCTCCGATCGAAAGGCTGGAAGCCGTAGCTAAGACGGCAACGAGAGTGCTTGGCGCGGCAGGGACCGCGCCGGAGAGACATATGGAGCTAGGAGATTTCGTTCATACAGGCCCGGGAACTTTGGCGGGGCGCTATTTACGCATGTTCTGGCAGCCGATTTGTTGCTCCTATGAGCTTGCGGCCGGCCAAGCGCTGCCAGTCCGAATTGTGGGTGACGATTTTACGCTGTATCGCGGCGACAGCGGCGCTCCCTATCTAGTGGGGCCGCGCTGTGCGCACCGGGGAACGCGGCTCTCTGTGGGTTTGGTCGAAGGGGAGTGTATCCGCTGCTTTTATCACGGCTGGAAATACGACGGCTCGGGACAATGTAACGAGCAGCCGGCGGAAGAACAATCGTTCGCGGCAAAGGTCCGCATTCCCGGCTATCCGGTTAAAGAATACATCGGGCTTATCTTCGCTTATGTCGGAGCGGGAGCGCCTCCGCCGTTGCCGCGTTATGCGACATTTGAAAGCCCGGATATCTCCCTCGACGTCGCTGGACTGCGGCGGATTTGCAACTATTTTAACAACATCGATAACTCTCTCGACAACGCCCATGTGCGCTTTGTGCACCAACGGCACCGGGATTCCTCGCAGGATCACGTCGTGCTTGGTGATCCAATCATTTCCGTCGAAGAATCCGAGTGGGGTATAAAACGCTACGTCAAATATCCCGACGGCAAGGATCTCACCTTCTTCTTCGGCATGCCCAACATCAACTTTATCAACGGCCAGGTGGTCGATCCGGTGATCAAGCGGGCCGACGTTCTGGTATTTAAAGTCCCTGTGGACGATGATTGTCATATTCACTTCGAAGTGCGCGCGATTGCGCTTACCGGCGAACGCGGCCGGGCGTGGATCGAAGAACGGCGGCAGATGCGCGCAAAGGCCGAACGAGATCGGCCGGAGTTAGTCCGGGCAATACTCGCTGGAAAACTTCGGCTCAGTGACGTCGATCCGAAGCGGATCGATTTCGTCATGCTTGAAGACGAAGTGGCGCAGACGGGCCAGGGCGTGATCGCCGATCGCGGCAAAGAGCACCTAGGCCGCAGCGACCGCGGCGTATTTCTCCTGCGCAAGATCTGGGAGCGGGAGCTGCTAAACCTTGCGGAGGGCAGGCCGATCAAATTATGGGTCTACCGGCCAGACATGGTGCCAACGTATCCGCAGGGGTAGGTTAGTTTCTAGTTCCAAGTTTCTGGTTTCTAGTTGAAACCCGAGAATCAAAAACGGGTGAATCAACTAAAACGCTTGCCCAAGGTTATTGAGACGTTTGCGGCAATTCGTTGTGAAATTTCGTCAGGACCTTGAATTCACTGCGGGTCATCGTTGAGATGCTGCCGCTTCTCGACTAATCCTCAGGTGCGCCGCCGGATTTCGCGAGATCTTCGACTTTGACTTTCTCGACGTTGAGCTTCTCGGCGGCTTTGGTCATACGCTCCATGACCTCATCGAAACTGAGCGGCGCGGCGTCTTTCGGCCTAAAGCGTATCGGATTGATCCGAGCGACGACAAAACTTTTCAGATAGGGACTCGTCAGTCCTTTCGCTTTTAACGCTTCGACCTTTTCAACTACGGTCTTATCCAAATCGATCAGGGCCGTGGAGCGTTCGCGGCGCGTTGCCAACGCCGCGTGGAGCGACTTTTTTATAAATTGGTCGGATCGGCGCAAGATCGGGTGATAGGCGCCGCCGCTGAAGCGGCCGTTTTCGAGGTAACAGAGACCAAGGGTGATCAGCGCGGCCTCTTCGAATTCCAGCGCGTACGCTTCCTCAGTCGCGTCATCCAGGGTCGCCAGCTCCTGGTACATCTTGATGACTTCCAGCGCCCGCTCGCGCAGATTATGCGCCTTCTCGGTATTCAACGCGAGGATTTGATACGCGGTGGAGGCTTCTGGAACGACAATGCCGACGATGGTTTTCGCTCCGAGGGTTTTCATCGCCGATAGACGATGGTTGCCATTGGGCGTCCAGTAACGGGTGGTGCTTTCTTTGCTTTCCTTGCGCACGACGACGATCGGATCGAGGAAGCGGCCGAGTTTGGCGATGACCGTTTCCAGTTTACGCGCGTGGGTATCGGAAAGATTGCGCTGATAGGGCGTGGCCTCGACTTTTTCAATCGGCAGCGCGGCCAGCACCAACCACTTGCCGCCGAAGGGGTCGCGGTAGGAGGCGAGCACGGCGCCGCCGTCGGTTTCTATTGCTTCTTGCAGCGCGCTCACCTCGACCGGCGCCGGCGCGTCGAGGAGTTCTTTGGCATCGAGGGCGATGGCTTTGCCGGCGAGTTTGCGGCGTTTCTTCGGCCCGCCCGCCGCCTTCTTGCCTTTTTTCTCAGCCATAAACTTTACCCCGGTCTTATCGACGCGCTTTCCTTCTCTTCGCTTCGTTCACCGGCACCGAATCGCGGCGCGATGGAGATGACCCAGAGCGCGAGCCCGGACACGAACGCGCCGCCCACGGCTACCGCGGCGGGGGCGCCGGCGAATTCGGCGATGGTTCCGGCCACCATCCCGCCAACCGGCATCAGGTCCCAGGTCAAACCATAGACGCCCATGACCCTGCCGCGCAACTGCTCGGGTAAGTTGAGTTGCAAAACTGTGTTTATGGCCGTGATGTAGAACTGGCCCGCCATCCCGAGCACGAAGGCCAGGGCCAATGAGAACGGAAAGGTTCGTGAATAAGCAAAAAGGAGCAGCAGCACGCCGAACAGAGCGGCGCCGCGCGCTGCTTGCAGGGGCAGGCGGCGGGCGTCGGATAAATAGGCGACTGCCAGTGTGCCGATCAGCGCGCCGGCGCCCCCGGCGGTTTGCAGGAAGCCGAATCCCTGGGAACCGACATTGAGAATGTCGCGTGCGAACACCGGCATCAAGATCAAATAGGACATGCCGAAAACGCTGTTGAAGAACGTCATGCCCATGAAGGTGTAGAACAGTTCACTTTTGCGGATGAAGTGAACGCCGTCCAGCATATTTTTCCGTAATCCGCCGGCGCCGGCCGCCAGCGCGGGCTGGTCGGCGCGAATGGCGAGCCAGAGGCTGACCGCGGTGGACGACGCCAAAAAACAGGTGAAAAACGTCGGGCCGACGCCGAAAAGATAAATCAATATGCCGGCTGCTGCCGGGCCAACGAGACGGCATAACTGCCAGATTGTGCCGCCGATGGCGACCGCGTTTGGAATATCCTCCCTGGGCACCATTTGCGGCAGCAGGGCCATCCTGCTGGGCCTGTCGAAAGCTCGGATGCTCCCGGAGATAAACGCTAGAACCATGACATGCCAGAGCGCGGCGAGCTTGGTCAGCACCAGCACCGCAAGAATCAGAAACATAAGCGCCGTGCAGGACTGGGAGGCGATCATGATGCGCCTGCGGTCTGCGCGGTCGGCGATCGCGCCGCCGACCAGAGTCAGGGTAATGGTCGGGATCGCATGGGCGAGGCCCGTAACTCCGAGGGCCAAAGGAGAATTGGTCAGCTCCAACACCAGCCAGCCCTGGGCGACGTGTTCCATGTTCTGCGCCAGCACGGAAAATAGTTGGCCGAACCAATACAGACGGTAATTTCGGTGGCGCAGCGCGCTGATGGCTTCAAGGATGCGCTGCCCTCCGGCGGCGGTGCGTGCGGCTGATTGTGACATGTTGCTCTAAGCAGAAATCGACCGGTTGCGCCATTGTTCACGAATCGGCGCGCGCTGTCAAAGAGTCGCGCAAGACTTTTCGGGCGGCGGATGCTACCTATTTTACTGATTGATATCTAAAAGAGATCTGTGAGTCTCGGGTCAAGGGTCTCGTTTAACTGAGAGCGGGAACGCGAATCCCGGAGTGGCGCAGGCGTGAAACAAAAGGTCCAAGAGTTTGGAGTCTGGTGCTAACGCGAGACCCAGGGCAATAGACTCTAGACCGCTACAGAGGTGAGGTCGCATGGCCCATTATGATTTTGATCTGTTCACCATCGGCGCGGGGTCCGGCGGCGTGCGCGCCAGCCGGATGTCGGCGTCCTTCGGCGCCAAAGTCGCGGTGGCCGAGGAGCGCTATCTCGGCGGCACTTGTGTCAACGTTGGCTGCATTCCAAAAAAGTTGTTGGTTTACGCGTCGCACTACGGCGAGGATTTTGACGACGCCGCGGAATTCGGCTGGACAGCGGGGGAACGGCGATTCGATTGGGCCAAGCTGATCGCCAACAAGGACCAAGAGATTCGACGTCTCAACGGTATCTATCGCAAGCTTCTTGGCGATGCC
>DASWHT010000224.1:0-6122 GCA_036398075.1 Binatia bacterium
TGGGAGTTGAACCAGGCGCAGAGCTATTCGAATGGCGCGAGCCAAAGCGGGGCCAAAAGGCCGGTTTCGGCAAGTGGAAAAATCCCAAGTCGCCTTACGATTTATTCATCGAGGCGCAAGGCATCCCGATCCACCGGGACATCGGCGTGCATAAAGTGCAAGATCTGCCGCTGCAACCGTGGAAACGGCTCGGTGGCCGTGGCACGGCGATTCAATTGCTCGGGACGGAACATCTCTGGGGCATGTATGTCGTCGAAGTGCCGGGCGCGGGCGCGTTGAACGCCGAGCGGCATCTATACGAAGAAATATATTATGTCGTCGATGGGCGCGGCACAACCGAGGTGTGGCAGGAAGGGAGCAAAAGCAAACTCACCTTCGAATGGAGCCGCGGCTCGTTGTTCGCGATTCCGCTCAATGCCTGGCATCAAGTGGTCAACGCTACTTCGTCCCCGGCGTTATTACTGGCCGCCACGACGGCGCCGAATATCATCAATCTCGTTCGCGATGGCGATTTTGTCATGAACTGCAACTACAATTTTCTCTCGCGCTTCGACGCTTCCGACAATTACTTCAAACCCGTGGAGGATGTCTTCGCCGATCCTGTGCGCGGTCTCGCCATGCGCCGCACTAACATCATACCGGACATTCTCGCCTGCGAGCTGCCGCCGGATAACCGGCGCGCCTTCGACTACCGGCGCATCGAGCCGCATATGGCGAGCGCGAACTTTTACATGAAGATAGCCCAGTACAAAACCGGGCAATATTCCAAGGCGCACAAGCACTCTTCGGGCGCGATCCTCGTTTGCATCAAAGGCAAAGGCTATAGCTATACCTGGCCCGAACACCTCGGAATGCAACCCTGGGAGGCGGGTCAGGGCGATCAAGTGAAAAGGCAAACTTATGAGCCGGTGGGAATGATCAGCGCGGCGCCGATGGCGGGGGACTGGTTTCATCAACACTTCGGCACCCATCCCGAGGGGCTCAGGTTGTTGGTCTTCGACGGACCCTATGGTCCAGGATTTCGGCGCGGCGGCGTAGCCGGCGGGGATGCGACCGACGGCGGCGCTATCGACACCCGGGATGGTGGTCGCGCCATCTCTTACGTGGACGAAGATCCAAACATTCGCAAGACCTACGAAGCGGCATTGGCAGCCGAGGGCATGAAGAGCGGCATGCCGTTCTGGAGTTACACGCTACGGACACCTCCCGAAGGCGAGTTGGAGCCGGGAGGTGTGTAGAGCGTTCAGTGTGGGCCGCGTGATTTAAGGAAAAAAAGCGATTTGCAGAAGACGTGCGGCGGTTTATCTCTACCCCCGGGCGTGCCATATTTAAGGCAATTTTCTACGCATTGGAGGCTATGTAGTGGCCCCGCATATTTTGCGAATTGATTGTCCCGACGAAAAGGGTTTGGTCCATAAGATCAGCGGGGTGCTGTTTAACGCGGGGTATAACGTTCTCAGCAACCAGGAATTCGTCGACCCGGTGGCTGGCCATTTCTTCATGCGCACGGCTTTCGAGGGCGCTGAAGCGCCGGACCGCGTGGTCTCCTATCTCCGGCAGATATTGCCGGCCGCGGCAACTGTAAGACTGGCGACCACGGAAAAGCAGCCGATCGTGGTCATGGCGACCAGTGAAGCGCACTGTCTCGGCGATCTGTTGATTCGTCATTACTCCGGCGAATTGCCGGCCGAGATTCGCGCGGTGATCGCCAATCACGAAACCCTGGGTTCCCTGGTGAAGCCATTTGGGATTCCGTTTCATTCAATCAGCCACAGAGAAATCGAACGCGCCGCGCATGAAAAGCGGGTTGCCGAAGTGATCGATTCGTACGCGCCGGAGTACATCGTGCTGGCGAAGTATATGCGGATTCTCACCCCGGCATTCGTGGCGCGCTACCGCCACCGGGTGATCAACATCCATCATTCCTTTCTGCCGGCTTTCATCGGCGCCAAGCCATACCACCAAGCTTATGAGCGAGGCGTGAAGATCATCGGCGCCACGGCTCATATCGTCACCGACGATCTCGATACCGGGCCGATCATCGCTCAAGCGGTTATCCCCGTAAACCATACCCACACCGCTGCGGCGATGGCGCAGGCGGGCAGGGATGTCGAAAAGATTGTGTTGGCGCGGGCCGTGAAGCTGGCGCTTGAAGAGCGCGTGTTTCTACATGGCAACCGGACGATTGTTTTTGAATAGGTATCCCCTGGCCATTCATCGACCGATTCCCGCGCCGTCAATTGACAAGCAAAACGGCATCCGATAATTTGCATAAAATCTTGCATAACATGACTTAGGAGGCCTAAATGGCGAAGGATCTCAGGACTTTTATCGCTGATTGCCAGCGCGATCTGCCGGGCGAAGTTATTCACATTACCAAAGAAGTCAATCCGGCGAATTACGACGTCACCGCGATCATCAAGCATCTCGGCGCGCAAAAGAAGTTTCCCATCATCATCTTTGACAAGCCGCTCAATTTGAACGGCAAAGTCGGTCCGATCAAGCTGACGATGAATTGTGAAATCTCCCAGGGGAAGACGCAGATCGCCCTGGGCATGCCCCGAAACGCGACGCGGCCGCAAATGGCGGAGAAATGTTTGGAAATGGAAGAGCACCGGGTGCCGCCGACCATCGTGAGCAAACGGGAAGCACCGGTGAAAGAAAACACCATGGTCGGGGACAAAGTCGATCTCTTCGAGATTCCGATCATGCGCCATCATGAAATGGACGGCGGGCCGTATATCGTTCTCTCCACCGTCACCAGGGACAAGCAGTCGGGTATTTACAACTGCTCGTATCACCGCATGGAGGTAAAATCGAAGAACAGCACCGCGCTCTATGCCTCGCCGCGCCATCTCTGGAAGATTTATCGCGACTATGAAACGCGCAACGAGCCGATGCCCGTGGCCACCGTCATGGGCCATCACCCGGCGTTTCACATGGGCGCCTGCTATAGCGGCCCGTTCGAAGTCAGCGAATATGACGTCATCGGCGGTTACCTGGGCGAGCCGCTCCGTTTGGTGCCGTCGGAAACGTTCGGCGACGATCTGCTCATTCCGGCCGACGCGGAAGTCGTTATCGAGGGCGTGCTGATTCCCAACAAGCGGGTTGTCGAGGGACCGTTCGGCGAAGCGCCGGGCTATCTCGGGCCGCAGCGCTACACCACCTGCGCGGAATATCAAGTCAAAGCGATCAACTACCGAAACGGCGCCATGTATCAGTCGGTGATCACGCCGGAGGGCGACAAGCCCTGGATGGATCTGCCGCGCGAAGGCGCGTATCTGCGCCGCTGCCGCGAAGCGGTGCCGGGCGTGACCGCCGTCTGCAAGCAGGGACGCCACGCGCATTATAATGTTTTTATTTCGATGAAAAAGATGTCGGAGGGCGATCCGGGACGCGCCGCCGCCGCCGCGTTGACCTTCGATCATACGAAAAACGTTTTCGTCTTCGACGATGACATCGACGTCTTCAACCCGACCGATATTCTCTGGGCCTTCGCGACCCGCGTGCAGCCGCACCGCCAGGTGTCGATCTTACAGCCGCTGTTCCGCGGCAACTTTTTGGATCCGTCGCTGCTCGATGAGATCAAGACTTCGACAATGATCGTCGATGCGACCCGGCCGCTGGACCGCCCGTTCTCGCCGGTGTCCAAGTGCCCGGACGAAGCGATGGCGCGCATCAAACTGGAAGACTACGTGCCCGGCGAAGTGTTGCAGCATATACCGATGGACCGCACGACCTATTGGGCGTAGGCCGCGGCCGGTTCGCAACCGATTCATAAACAGCTGAGGAGGAATCATGGGTCAAGCAGTAGAAGTGACTTGTCCAAAGTGCGCGAAAATGTTCGTGGTCAATCCGCACATGCTCGGGTCGGGAATGAATTTTCACTGCCCGTTCTGCGATCTTTACTTTCCTGAGAAAGACAGTCCAAAAATCCGAAAATAATCAAGCGCATGCGCGCAGCGCGCGAGGAGCACAGCGCCAGCTTCCAGCTCTTAGCTCCTTGCTCTATGCTCTTTGCCGTTGCGTATATGCCGGCCCATCATGATGCAGAGAAAAACGTATAAGGTCGCGGGCACGGATGCGCGCCGCGTTGACGGCGTCGAGAAAGTTACCGGCAAAGCGGTCTACACGAGCGATATCCAGCTTCCGGGGATGGCGCACGCCAGGATTCTCAGGAGCCCCGTGGCCCATGCCCGGCTAGTCAAAGTGGACGCCTCCAGGGCCCGTGAGCTGCCGGGCGTTATAACGACGCTAACGCGCGACGATATCAAAGGCTTCAACTACAAGTACGGCGCGACATATAAAGACCAGTCCATCGTCGCCGTCGATAAAGTGCGCTACGTCGGCGATCCGCTGGCGGCGGTGTTGGCCGATGACCCGGCGACGGCGGAGCAGGCCCTTGAGCTGATCGAAGTGGAATACGAGGAGTTGCCGCGGGTCACCAACATCGAGGAAGCTACCGCGCCGGGGGCGGCTCAAGTCCACGAAGGCGGCGTCGCGCGGGCCGAGTTGCGCGGTTCCACCTACGGCGCGCCGGAACGATTCAATGGCACCAACATCTGTTACTATCTGACCTTTGGCCGGGAGGATGCCGAAAAAGGTTTCGCCAAGGCCGACCATATTTTTGAAGACACATTTCGCTTTCAAAAGGTTCAACATTATTCTCTTGAGGCGCACAACAACATCGCTTACTACGATGGTGAAAAGCTCACGGTGTGGGCGTCGTGCCAAGACCCCTTTACGTTGCGCGACCACCTGTCGGGAATCTTTCGCTTGCCGCTGAGCCGCGTCCGGGTCATCGTTCCTTACGTCGGCGGCGGCTACGGCGGGAAACTTTACGTCAAAGCCGAGCCGATCTCGGCGGCGCTGAGCTGGATGACGCGCCGCCCGGTGAAGCTTGCTTTGTCCGTCAATGAAAGTTTCAAGACGATCACCCGTCACCCGGCGCGGGTGACGGTTAAGACAGGCGTGACCAGCGACGGCAAATTGATCGCGCGCGACTGCCAAGTTTATATGGATACCGGCGCCTACGCCGATGCGGGGCCGCGGGTCACACAGAAAGCCGCTTACCGCGCCCTCGGACCGTATAAAATTCCTTATGCCAAAGTTGAAGCCTACGGCGTTTACACTAATGTAGTGCCCGCCGGCGCGTTTCGCGGCTTCGGCGCTTTGCAGGTGACCTGGGCTTACGAATCACAGATGGACATGATCGCGGATCGGCTTGGCCTCGACCCGCTGGATTTTCGCCTGAAGAATTTGCTCAAGAAAGGCGACCCGTACACGGCGGGGGACACGCCTGTAGACTGTGATTTGAAGGAGGGACTGCTCAAAGTCGCCGACGCCATCAAATGGCGAGAGAAGAACAAAAAACCCAACCGGGCCAAAGGCCTCAGCTGTTGCATCAAAGACGCAGGGGGTACCTACAAGGTCGCCGGCGCCACGGTCAAAATGTCATCCGACGGCAGCGTGATGCTGCTGACGGGAACCGTCGAAGTGGGCCAAGGACCGCGCACGGCGTTGAGCCAAGTGGTGGCTGAAGAACTGGCTTTGCCCCTGGAACAGATATCGGTAGCACAGCTCGATACCGATGTGACCCCCTACGACATCTCCACCAGCGCGAGCAGCTCCATGGTGGTCATGGGCACCGCGGTGCAGCGCGCCGCCCAGGATGCCAGAAAACAGTTGCTCCGATGCGCCGCCAAAGTTCTCAAAGAAAAAGTTACAAATCTGAAACTCGAGGACGGCCAGGTCGTTGCCAAAAACGGCCAGAGTATTTCCTACAGCAAAGTCATCGTCGATTTCTTCGGCAGCAAAGCGGGAGAAATCATCGGCAAGGGACTTTATAAGGACAAGCGCAGCACCAAAGCCGTGCTCGGTTCGACGACGACGTTTTGGGAAGTGGGCTGGGGCGGCGTGGAGGTTGAAGTCGATCCGGAAACCGGCGTCATACATTTACTCAACTACGTTTCGGCTTGCGACGCCGGCAAGGCCATCAATCCCGAGCAATGCGTCGGCCAGGACGAGGGCGCGGTCATGTTCGGCATCGGCCACACGCTGATGGAAGAAATGGTGTACGAAGAGGGCCAATTGCTAAACGGCAATCTGGTCGATTACCGGGT
>DASWHT010000225.1:0-6331 GCA_036398075.1 Binatia bacterium
ATCTGCTTACGGTGCACGAGCGCATGGACGAACCGCTGGCCTATCAAATCACCAAGCTGCTTCTTGAGCGCACGGCGGACCTAGTAGCGGTGCACCAAGCGGCGAAGGAAATCACACTAAAGAGCGCAGCGGTGGGATCACCGGTTCCTTTTCATCCAGGCGCGCTCCGTTATTTCAAGGAAAAGGGCACCAAAGTTCCCGGTGCCCAGTGATGTCTTATCGCGCCCCACGAGCCGCGGCAGCTTTCGGGCTGCTGCTGGCACTCGCTCCGGGCAGTCCGGCTGCAGCTGAGAGGGTCTGTCTGACCTTGGACACGGAACAACAGAGGGTCACCTACCCGATCGTTGTCGGTGACGCTCTCCATTTAAATTTCCGGCATTCCATTTACGGTTCGCAGGTCGAAGAACAATTTCAAGTTGCTCCCGGCGGCTTTCGGGCAAACAAACTGCGCTACGCCGAGCTGCGGCTCGTAGAATTTTACGGTCACGAGTCGGCGACGAATGAAGACGGTTGGTGGATCGTCCACAACCCGGGCCGGGAGTTTCCGACCCTCGATCTTCGTGCAAGCCGCGAGTCGACGCTCCGTATCACTTTTCTTGATCAAACCATTTCTCTCCGGAGCGACACAGCGATAGACGGCCACGCGCGCCTGTCGGTGAGCGCCTGTCCAAGGGAAAGCCATGGCTGACGAGGCTATCGACTCTTCACGCATCGAAGCAGCCCGGGAAATTGCCCAACAAGAAGAGGGACCCCGCAGACGACTAGAAGGTATCACCGGTTGGCTCGCGGCCAGCCTCGCCGTGGCCATGTCACTGCTCTTTATTTACTGGGCGTGGACCACCGTCACAGCGCAGATGCTGCGCCTGGTATTTCTCGCGTTCTCCCTCGTTTTGTCTTTTCTCCTCTATCCGGCAAGGCGCAAAGGTCGGCTCACGGGCGTACCCTGGTTCGACTGGCTTTTGATCGGATTGAGTCTCATCGCCATCGGTTACCCGATGTGGGATTTCGAAGAGTTCATCTACCGCGCAGCGCTGCCAAACTTGATGGACCAGATTCTCGGCGCGCTCACGATTTTGCTTGTGTTGGAAGCGACGCGCCGGACAACAGGATGGATCTTGCCTGTCGTCGCTTTGGTCTTCCTAGCTTACGCGTGGCTCGGCCCTTGGCTGCCGCCGCCCTGGACCCACCGAGGCTACGGCTTAGACCGGCTGGTCGGGCACATGTATTTGACTCTTGAAGGAATCTTCGGCGTACCCCTCGATGTCGCGGCCACCTTTATCATTCTTTTCACCATCTATGGCGCCGTACTCGAACACTCGAAGGCAGGCGAGTTCTACGTCAACTTTTCGCTCGCGGCGATGGGCAGCAAGCCCGCAGGAGCCGGCAGAACCGTGACCCTGGCCTCGTTTCTCCTCGGCGGTCCGTCAGGCTCGGGCGTAGCCACAACGATAACCCTCGGTTCCGTCGCGTATCCACTCCTGGCCAAGGCGGGTTACGACAAAGACTCGGCCGGCGGCCTGCTTTCCGCCGGCGGCATCGGCGCCATCATCTCACCGCCGGTGCTCGGCGCGGCGGCGTTTTTAATCGCGGAATTTCTCAAGATCTCCTATCTCGAAGTCATCGCCATGGCCGCGATACCGACGCTTCTCTATTACTGGTCCATTTTCACCATGGTCGAACTCGACGCGAACAAATTTGGCGCGCGTCCGATAGCAGTGGCGGGACAAGGCGTTTGGAGTCTAACTCGGAAGTACGGTTACCACTTTGTGTCGCTCGTCGCCATCGTCGTGTTTATGCTGTGGGGCTACACCGCCATCCTGTCCGTGGTTTACGCGATTTTCCTCGCCATAGCGTTGAGCTTTATCCGCCGGGAGACGGCTCTCACGCCGGCCCGTCTCTGGAGAGCCCTTCAAGATGGGAGCTGCGGCGTGCTCTCAGTGGCCTCCACCTGCGCCACAGCTGGAATCATCGTCGGCGTTGTAACGCTTACGGGCCTCGGCCTCAAGTTTTCGATCATCATCCTCGATCTTGCCGGCGGGAATCTGTTTCTGACCGTTGTCTATACGGGCATCGCCGTGTGGATCCTCGGTCTCGCCATGCCGGTCACGGCGTCGTACATTATCGCTGCCGTGATCACGGCGCCGGCGATGATCAAGCTCGGCATTCCAGCATATGCCGCGCACATGTTTATCTTCTACTACGCCGTTCTCTCCGAGGTGTCCCCGCCGACGGCGTTGTCTCCTTTCGCCGCCGCGGCGATCACCGGCGGCAATCCTTACCGCACGACGATGTCGGCGTGGAAATACACCTTGCCCGCTTTTCTGGTGCCGTTTATTTTTACCTTGCACCCCGACGGCATCGGACTTTTGCTCAAGGGCAGTTGGGAGAATATCTTGTGGACGACGCTGAGCGCCGCGGCGGGGCTCAGCGCGCTGGCTGCCGGATTTACGGGCTGGTTCTTAATGAAGACTACGTGGCTGGAACGCGTGCTTCTCGTCGCCGCCGGGTTAGCGCTGCTCTATCCCGAACCGGTTTATGATTTACTCGGTCTGGGGCTGTTTGGAACCGTCGCGGTTTTCGAATATGTTCGGCGCGGATCAACCATCCCTGGCGGTCATCGGACTACCTGACCCGCAGCGAACCTATTTCGGCCTCACGCGCTGGCGGCGTTCTTGTCGTCCGCGTCGGCAAGGCGCGCGGCCAACAAGTCCTTGACGAGCACCCGCAATCGTTCCCGCTCAGCATGTTGCAATCGGAGAAACTCGATCTCGCTATGGCTTGAAGCGGCGTTGCGAACGACGGCGGCCTGCACGACGATGGGAAGGTCATCGTCAGGAACGTGCAATTCCAGACGCAAGATATTCCCTTCGCCGAATGCTACGCCGGTGGTTAGCCCACAACCCCCCATGGACAAATCCCGCAGCGTTCCTTCATCATGCTCTCCACTTTCCCCCCAAATCGACGCGTCCAATGAGACCGGCATGCGCTCAAACTCGCGGCGATCATAGTAGGTCTTGCGATACATTTCTCCCCACTGTAGGAGCTTGAACCGGTGGCCGCACAATTGGCACCGGAAAGGATAAATGTAGAAGCTGCTGAGCATCCGCTCCAAACCGCCGCGCCGGCTCACGCGCCTTAGAAACTCTCCCGAGCATTTTGGACACCTCGACTGTATCATTCTTGGATTCCCAACATTTTGACCGAAGCCGGCGGCGCGACTCTTCATGCTTCGTTCACGAGCTTGCCCTCTTGGTAAGAAAATATTCCCCCGCTCTGGTCGAGCGGCAACTGAGCCGCGAGCACGAATCCTTGGCCCAATATTTCCGGGCCCGGCAGACGGCTGAAAGCTTCTTGGGGCGCGCTTTCGGTAACGATGGGGACCCGGGGCGAAAAAATCACCACGCAGACGTTGGAGTCGCGGACTTCCTCGGCAACATAGCGTGTAAAGGTGCGAATGGCATCTTTAGTCGCCATATAGGCGCAAGCGCCCGCCGGTGTGAGCCCGCCGCCGCCGTAGAGATTGATGATATGGCCTGATCTTCTCATTTCCATATACGGCAGCGCGTGCTTGGTACCGAGAAAAGTACCGTAAACGTTGGTCTGAATCACCCGGTCCCAAAACTCCATCGGCATCTCGGCGATGCGCGGCCAGCGGGGAATACCCCAGGCAAAGTGCGGCACGATGGCCGCGTTGTTGACCATCACGTCGATCCGGCCGAAGCGGGCGATCACCCGATCGATCATCCCTTTGACGCTTTCCTCGTTGCGGACATCGACCCGAACGGCGAAGGTTTCCGCGTGCTGGCCGAGCTCGCCGGCGGTTTTCTTCGCCAGTTCCTCGTTGGAGTCCGCGACGACGACCTTGGCTTTTTGCTCCGCAAAGGTTTTCGCGGCGTGTTTGCCGATGCCTTGCGCGCTGCCGGTGACGACGACGATCCTTCCTTCGAGCATGATCGATTCTCCTGGAAAATTGTTTTGTGATATTGTATCCAGCGAATACCGCAAAGCCGCGTACGAATCAAACGCGCCGGCAAGCGGGCAACCCCTGAATCGAGAGGTGGCCGATTTTATGAAAGCCTCCGCAGAAAACCACAGCCGAGTTCGCCGAATACGGGCAAGGCGCAAAACCCTGCGCCGCTTCTCCGTGCGCCGCTCGCCGATCCACGGCCGCGGCGCGTTCGCGCTGACTCACATTCCAAAAGGAACGCGGCTTATCGAATACACCGGTGAGCGCATCTCCCACGATGAAGCCGACCGCCGTTACGCCGCCGAACATGAGTATTCGCCGCACACGATGCTCTTCACCGTCAATGACGATATCGTTATCGACGCCACCCGCCGAGGCAGTTCGGCGCGGTGGTTCAATCACTCCTGCGCGCCCAATTGTGAAGTCGAAGACGAAGACGACCGAATCTTCGTTGAGACGCGCCGTGACATTCGGCCCGGCGAAGAATTGACCTACGACTATAATCTGCAACTCGGCGAGCCGCACACCGCGGCTGCCAAACGGGAGAACCCCTGTTTCTGTGGATCGCGCCGCTGCCGCGGCACGCTGCTGGGGGAGGAAGAACAGCCCGGGGTGGCTTGACAAACATATCCTAATCACTAATCTTCCTGGGACGGCTCGGACGGCCCTCATCAGTCTTATTGCGATGTTAAGGAGACCGATATGAGAAAAACTATCGGGCTTTACCGCCTCACATTACTTTCCACGCTGGCCTTCTTGGGCCCGTGTTTGCCGCTGCTTAGCGCCGTTAGCCTGGCGCAGGCGCCTTTCTACCAGGGCAAGACGATCACCATTATCCAAGGCCGCGGCCCCGGCGGCACTGGCGACATGCGCGCTCGGGCGATCGCTCACTTTCTGCCAAAGTATCTTCCCGGAAACCCGTCAATTATTTTTGAGTACATGCCGGGCGGCGGCGGCATGAAAGCTGCCAACCATCTTTACTCTTCAGCGCGGCCCGACGGGCTCACCATCGCCAGCGTCAGCTCAGGCTTGATGAGTAGCGCCGTTCTCGGCAACAAAGCCGTCAAGTATGAAATCGAAAAATTTCACTTTCTTGGCGCTGCGGACGCGGGCGGCCACTACATTTTCTACACGCGCAAGGAAATCGGCGCTTCAAATCTTGAAAAGCTGCGTACGACACCGGGGATTCGTATTGGGGCGCAGTCGGTGGGCCATAGCAACTACAACATCGCCCGGCTTCTCGCTTACCTGGTGCCCTTGAAGGACCCGAAATTCGTAACGGGTTATGCCAGCCCGGAGATCGACGCGGCCATTCTGCGCGGCGAGTTGGATTCCCGTTTTAACCAGAGTCATAGCCTCCTGCAGAATAATCCGGACTGGGTTGATAAGAAACTGATGGACTTTCACATCACGCTGGAGATAATCAAAGGCGATAAGAACCCGAAATTCGCCCATTTGCCGGAGCTCGAAAGCTTCACGAAGACGCAGGAAGCCAAACAACTCCTCAATCTTCAAAGAAGCTTCAGGCTGACTGGCTCGCCGCTGATAATTCCCCCGGCCACCCCGGCAGACCGGATTGCGATACTCCAGCAAGCGATGACAAAGGTATTCAAGGATCCCGAATTCCCCAAGTATTTTAAAAAGACCGTGGGAGATGAGCCGGAAATCGTTCTGCCGGAGGTTATGGATAAGGCGGTGAAGGAGTTGGAACGTCCACCCGAGGTCGTCGAACTATTGAAAAAGCTTGCCGGGCCCGATCCGCTGCCGGCGCGATAAAAATAAAAACGTTCAAGCCGTTCAAACCGTCTAAAACCAGATACAGGTTAATTGATTAATTGATGCGTAGGGGCGGGGTTCAAACCCGCCCTTTTTTGGCAGGCTGCTCAAAAAGCTTCAGAAGCGAGGCGCGCGAGCCTCGCGGCGGTTCAAAGTTTAATGTTCAAGGTTCGGAGTTCAGCCGAAAATCATTCCGAAAAACGTTGAACTTTGAACCTTGAACTTTGAACTGTATTTTTGAATCAATAGCCGAAAAGAAGACCCGGCGGCCAGCGCATTTCCAACGTGTATTCAAAAAGTCCCCAAATCATCCCGTAGGTGCAGGCGGCCATGATGACGGAGGGAACGAGTTTCTCCCGTCCCTCCACCAGCATGTATAGAAAGGCCAGGAGCGGCAGCGTGATCACGATGCCGAGAAGCCCGATGCCCGCGGCGCCGCCGATGAACCAGCCGAAATATACCAGCGTGCGGCGCAACTCGGTCTTCTCATCCAACTCCACTTTGGTGGTATCATCCATTTCGACGCCTTCGGCTTGTTTGGCGCGGCGCGCTTCCGACCCGGACGCCTCCCCAATCAGTTGTGTTATA
>DASWHT010000226.1:0-4363 GCA_036398075.1 Binatia bacterium
CGGCGCCCAGCTGGACGTGTGTAATTGGCTAGGCCGCACTCCCCTCATGGAAGCGGCGTTCTACGGCCAACAGAGCGTCATTGAAATCCTGGTCCGGGCCGGCGCCAATCCGGATCTTGCCGACAATCACGGCGGGACGGCGCTCATCTTCGCGACTGTCCGTGGCCATCGCGAGGCCGTTCGCCTTCTCTTGGAAATCAACGCCAATCCCCACGTCGCCGATCACAGCGGATACAACGCTTTGATGATCGCCTCGGTGAAAGGTTTCGCCGGTATCGTTAGTTTGCTACTTGAACATGGTGCCGATCCGCATCACTTCGGCCATGACGGCGCGAGCGCGCTGAGCCTGGCGGGGGACGCTGGTTATGCGGGAATCGCGGCATTGTTAAACGGAGCAATTTTGTAGTAACCGTCACGCCGCTGAAAAAGACTGGCGTACTGGAGTGGTGGAGTAATGGAGTTATGCATTTAAAACCCAACACTCCAATACTCCGTTACTCCAACACTCCGATTCGTTCGCGCTCTACTAATGCCCCGGCTTTATCTTCGGTGATGAAGCCAACGGCAAAAATTGTCCTTGACCTTGTTTCCTTTTTTGTCATATCGATTCTATTATCTGCGCCGGTGCTTGCCGCCGAGGGGCGAGCGGTCGATAATCTTGTAACTATTGAGTCTGGAATGTTGCCGATCATTCTATCGGCGCCCCACGGCGGGCGCGACGCTATACCAGGGGTTGCCGTGCGCCGGGGAGTTGGGGTTGCGCAGTTTGCTACCGGACGCGACCATAATACCGGCGAATTGGCCGGGCGGATCGCCGCCAGGTTGCAGGAGCGGCTCGGCGCGAAGCCTTTCCTTGTCATCGCGAATTTTGATCGCAAATATGTCGACGCCAATCGTCCCCGCCAGGGCGCCTACGAAGCCGAGGAAGCGCGGCCCTATTACGAAGCTTATCACCGGGCGCTGGGTGAACACTGCGATCATGTGCGCAAGCTGTGGGGCCAGGGGCTTTTGCTCGACATTCACGGCCAGAGCGCCGAGGCGCAGGCGATCTTTCGCGGCACGGACAATTTGAAAAGTGTCACCGATCTGGAACGGCGCTTCGGCAAGACGGCGTTGTCAGGAGCTCAAAGCATACTGGGGTTATTGGAAAGAAGCGGCTATAAGGTAATTCCCTCGAACGGCGACGGCGAGCGCGAACAGCGCTACAGCGGCGGTTACACAACCCGGACCTACGGCAGCCACCGCGGCACGGGTATCGACGCGATACAGCTCGAATTCGGAACCCATCTCCGCTCGCGCGCCAATCTGGAAAGAACCGCCAACGACGTGGCGGGGGCCATCGTTATTTTCGCCAGCGAGTATCTGCCGCTAAGCGCGCGGCGAACCGCCAGCGGCGAATGAATAAAACTGCTGGAGTGATTGAATATTGGAATAATGGAGTGCTGGAGTGTTGGAGTAGTGGGGCAGTGGGGCTGTCGCAGCACTCCATCACTCCAATTCTCCATTGCCCCATTCCTCCTCACGCGTCTATCGTCTGGCCGCCGTCCACGACGAGCGCGTGTCCGGTGACAAACGACGCTTCGTCTGAAACGAGAAAAAGCACGCCGTAGGCGATTTCTTCGGGACGGCCCATGCGCAGCAACGCCTTATTGCTTGCTCCCATGGTCTTGCGCTGCTCTTCGGTCATGCCTTCGCCTAGGGTGGGTCTGGGCGGAAACCCTCGGAAGCGGGGTGTCTCGATGGCGCCCGGGCAGACGCAGTTTATTCTTATGCCCAGCGGGCCATAGTCGAGCGCCATCTCGCGCGTCAAGTTGATGATGGCCGCCTTCGTAGCGCAGTAGCCGGGATACTCCGGCGACGCCAACAGGCCGAAAGTCGAAGCCGTGGTAACGATACTGCCGCTGCCCTGTTTGATAAAATGGGGCAGCACGGCACGGGAGCCGCGGAACATGGCGTTCAAATTCGTGTTCACGACGAAGTTCCACTCCTCATCGGTATGCTCGTGCACTTTTTTGCGAACCCCGGCGCCGGCATTATTGTAAAGAATATCCACCCGGCCAAAACCGTCGAGGGCGGTTTTGACCATGCGGTCGCAGTCTTCTTGCTTGGTGACGTCGATGGTCGCAAATACCGCTTCACCGCCTTCTTTCTCTTTGATCAGCTGGTCGATGCGCGGCGCAATGGTCTCTTGAATATCGCAACAAACGACCTTCGCGCCTTCGCGCGCGAACACCCTTGAGGTGGCGCGGCCGATACCGCTATTCGCCCCGGTGATTATCGCCACCTTTCCCCTTCGGCGGCCAAGTCCGGGCCGCAACATGTCGTGTTCGTCTTTCAAAATTATTTCCGCCATTGGTCTGTCTCTCCTTGCCTGTTATTTAACCCGTGAAACAATCAAGACTTTTGATTAGCGCAGTTGAACAAAAATTCCAAGCCGAGGATGGAGTCGGAGGAAGACAGAAGATGGAGGGTCGAGAATGGAGGATGGAGGATAGAGGATGATGGATCGCAGAATGCATAGCTAGCGCCCAGCCGACCGGCAAAAGTCGTCGGCGCGTTGTATGATCCGATTTAGCATTGCGCCGATGCGTTGCCACGCATCATCTAACGCTGCGTGCTGACTGCCGTCGATGTACCTGCAGTCCAATGCATGGTCCAGCCAAGCTTGAGTTTCCATCGCCTCACCCATCGCCTCATTTATCTTATTGATGAACGCGGCCGGGTACATCCTTCGCGCCCAAGCTTCCGCTATCATCGCGTTTACCGCACGCGAAGAGCGACGTATTTGATCGGTTAGTGAGTACCGTTCTTCCTTCGGGAAGGTTTTAGAAAGCGCAAAAATCTTCCTAGCCTGTTCACGGCCTAAGACATAAACGCCTAGATCGCGAAAGCTTTTTATCATTGCCATTTTATTGCTTAACCTCGGTCATCCCTTTACTACTTTCGGATTCGATTCTTCATCCTCCATCCTCGACTTTTTCGTAGTTTTTCTCTCTTGCTATCCTCCATCCTCAATCCTCCATCCTCGACTTTTATCTACGATACAGCTGCTTGATAAAGCCGGAGGTCTCCAGCTCGCGGATCAGGCTCATATCGACGAAGGCTTTCGGGTCAGCGGCCGCCGCCTTGGGGTCCCGCAGCGCGAGATCGTCCAGCATCGTCTTTACTCCGTCCGGCGTCGGGTAAGGCGCTTCGTTGAAGATCGGAATATAGGCGTTGTAGGCGCGCTCGAGAGCTTCCGGATCGGAGATCCCGAGATTTTTCCGGAAAAGCGCTTTGGCACCCTCCTTTTCAGTCTTGAGATAATGGATACCTTCCACCATGGCGCGGGCAAGCTTGAGCATCAGCGGCCGTTTGGTTTTAACGATCGCTTCCCGCGTAAGAATGCCGTTCCACCAGAAGGGGATTTTCAGGGTATTGATCGAAAAGAGCTTGCGAAAGCCCAACTTTTCAGCTTCGCGCACGAAGGGCTCGGGCATGATCGTGAATTGCGTGATGCCCTTGGAAAGCGCGGCGAATCTCTCTGGATTGCCGCCGGCGGGGATAATCTTCACGTCTTTTTCGGGATCGATGCCGAGCCTACGCAGCGCGAGGCGCAGACCCATATCCGAGGTGCTCCCGAGCCGATTCACACCGGCTGTCTTGCCCTTCAGTTGTTCGACGGTGGTGATGTTCGCAATCGAGACGATGAAGTCGACGAAGGTAGGAACGATGCCTAAGATCAACACGGAGTCCGCGCCGGCCAACCGAGAGCTGGTCAACGTTGTCACGGAAATGCTCGCGGCATCGATTTCATTGGCGAGTAAGGCTTGCAGGACCGTCGGGCTCGCGCTGATGCTGATAATTTCCGGTTGCAGGCCTTGCTTTTCTAAAAACTTTCTTTCCTGCACGGCCCAGATGGGACTGTTGGAAGGACTGGCGCCGGCCCAGGCAAGCCTGATTCTTTCTTGAGCATAGGCCTGATGAGCGGCCGCAACGATGGTGGTTACGAGGGTTACGGCGAGCAGCAGTTTTTTCGGCATGATTGAAGCCTCCCGGCTACTTGGACGAGTGCCGTCAAGTTTGCATATCCGTTGGGACGGGTCAAGGCGACTCCGATGGCTGCGCTCGCGCTGCTCGCGCTTGTTCCAAACGTTCCAATCGTTCCAAACGTTCAAGTCGTCAAAACTTGAGGACTCGACGCGCGGAGCTTAAACCGCGAAAACACGTTGGGTTGTGGTTCAGTTTGATTTCAACGCCGCATCGATGTAGGGGGAGGCCTACGTGCCTGCCCTCCGAACGGGCAACCACATAGGGTTGCCCCTACAAATTTTGGCGAAACTGAACCACTACCACACGTTGACTCAAGGAAACGATTGTTATA
>DASWHT010000227.1:0-3879 GCA_036398075.1 Binatia bacterium
GATAGCGTTGGCGAGACTCGGATCGGCAATGTTCGCCGCGGCCAGACCGATCAACGTGCCGAAAAGTACCGCGACGTCGATTCCTTCCAGATTCATGTCTTCGAGGCGTGCGGTCGGATCTCTCATGCCTTTTCGATATCGGTTTTCCATTGACCAGTCCTCGCTGAAGATGCCGGGATTGCCCAGCCCAGGCCCCTCGACGATCGGCCAGACCCGGCCCTCCATCAGGATGCGCGGGCGATTGCGAGAGTCACGGTAGATCTGCGGCGCTCGCTCGCGGAACGCGACATCGAGTCGCTCCTGCCAGTTGACTCCCTCCTCGATGACGTGCCCGTCAGCGTCGATCACTAGGTCACTCTCCATCGGTCACCTCCTTTGGTATGCGTCCATGACGGACGCAAAGACCGCCTGCTTCGATCTCCGGCTTCTAGAGCGGAGGCGGCGTGCCCCCGCCGATCCAACTCGGAATGATCTCCGGCATGACTCCCTCCCACAGGCGCACATTCAGCGCGCCACTTAGAATATAGGGAACCACGGCGCCAACGATGAGGGCAAGAAAAACCGCCAGCCAGGGATTGCCACGCCGATGCAACAGCAGAAAGGTGCCGACGAAGAGAACGCAACCGAAAAGGGTGCCAAGAACATACACCAAAATAAACAGCAGTAGCGCGTAGAAAACCGCCAGCCACGATTCTCTGGCGCGGGGCGCCCTAGCATCCGCTTCATCGAACTCCGGCCGCTGTGCCGACCCTATCCCGCTACGAGCGAAAAGGCTATCCGTGACCATTACCCACAAAAGAGCTCCGGCGGAAAAAGCCGCGACAAACGCAACAAGATGACCTCCGCCAAAATCCGGCGTCAATGCCGCTCCCAACATGCCGAGGAAAAAAACCAGCAGCGCCAGGTTAAAGATCAAGGCCGCTTTGGATCCAATCCCCATACCGAGCCAGCCTCCGTGTGATTCTAGCCGCCCGTCACTGCGCCGCGAAATCGCCCCCGAAAGCGGCGGAAGAGGACCAGCGCAGGGACGAGAAAACTCGTCAGAAAAAGCCCCACTGAAATCGGGCTCCCGATAAAAACCCGGTAGCTTCCGCGAGCACTCTGAAGCGCGGTGTAAAAGTTCTGCTCGATAGCTCCGCCCAGGACAAATCCGATCACGGTGCCGATCACGGGGTACCCGAAGCGCTGGAGCGCGAACCCTAACACTCCGGCCAGCACGCCGATGCCAAGGTCGAGAACCGAGCCGCGCAGGGCGATCAGGGAGATAGCGACAAGGACAAGGATCGACGGCGCCAGGTAGCGGGTGTCGAGCCGCGGCACCCAGGAGGTCGCGCCTACGGTGAATACCGTTATGGCCGAGGAAATCGTGTTGGCGAGCGCGAGGCCTAGAATAAGCGCCCACGCGAGGTCAGCGTGGCGCTCGAGAAAGTAAGGCCCGGGCTGGACGCCATAGATCTGCCAGGCGCCGAGCAAGAGCGCGGTCTCCGCGTTGCCCGGAATCCCGAACAAGAGGGTTGGCAGCAGTGTCCCGCCCTCCTTGGCGTTGACCGCAGACTCGGCGGCAATCAGGCCCTCGGGGCTTCCCTTGCCGAACTCCTCCGGGTGGTTAGACGCCGCTCGCGCGGCGTCATACGAAATAAATTGCGCCACGACTCCGCCGACGCCCGGGATGGCTCCGATGGCCGTGCCGATAAGCGAACTCCGCACGACACAGCCAGGATAGCGAAATGGAACCAGAAGTCCCCGCAGCGCCGCGCCCAGTTCTTTGAGAAATGAGTGTCGCGCGGCGCTATGGGAAACGATTTGCTCAACACCCCGGCCGCCCTTGATTCCTTGAGCAAGATAAGCGATCGACTCGCTGACTACGAGGAGCCCAATCAAGGCCGCGACCAGATTGAGTCCGTCGAGGAGGTATGTGCTGCCAAAGGTGAATCGCTCGACCGGAAACTCCGGCCCGCCCAAGCCGACGAAGGTCAGCAAAACTCCCAGACCCACCGCCACGAACCCTTTGGCCATATCAGCATGGACTGCCAGCGTCATGGCGATCAAGCCGAAAATCATGAGCCAGAACTTCTCTGCCGGCCCAAAAGCGAGCAGCACGGGAAGGAAAACCGGAATCAGGGCGAGCAGGACAAAGATCCCAAAGAAAGCTCCATAGACTGACGCGCCGGCTGCGATTCCAAGCGCCCAACCGGCCTTTCCCTGGCGCGCCAGCGGATGGCCATCGAACATCGTTGCCGCGTTTTGAGGTGTGCCCGGCATCCTGAGCAGAATCGAGGTAATCGCGCCGCCCTGGCTGGACGCGCCCATGATCCCGGCGAAGAAGTACATCCCAATGACCGGATGCCACCAAAAGCTAAGCGGCAGGGCGATGGCCATTGCGTTCAACGGACCTAGCCCGGGTAGGATGCCGAAGACCCACCCGAACAGCGTACCGCCGAGAAGAGCCAAAAGAATAGACGGGCTTAGCAATTGACCAAAACCGTCGCCGAAGGCTGCGAAGAGCTCCATAGGCGTGCGACCGAATCGCACTTAAACAAGCCGATCCGTTTGGCGTGGATTCTACTTTTTATTAAAAAGTTGAAGTTGAACAGAACCATTTCAACAAGGCCCTTCGGGTTATTCCCGAAGCGCTCTGTTGGGCTCGCCCCCTTCAGCTCTTTACGAAATTTTTGATCACCGCTTCATGTTTTTTTAGCAGGTCGACGATGTCTGACAGAGTCTGGCGGAAGGCATCGCCGATCTGAGTGTCGGTTTCAAGTTTTCTCTGCAAAAGAAACTTCTGCACCTGATCCGACTTGATCGTTTTTTCCAGCGCGCGGCTCAGCGCTTGAACGCGCGCGGGCGGAGTCCCCGGAGAAGTCGCTACCGAGCGCTGCACCGTCGCGACTTTAAGCTGCTCGAGACCGAGATCCTTTAGACTCGGGACACCCGGAACCCGCGCATCCGCCTGATCCGCCCAGAGGAGAAGCGGGATGACGTTTCCCTTGGCAATGTGGTCGAGCCAGAGGGTGGCCCCGAGAGTAGCTATGTCCGCGTCTCCCCTGACGACCCCCACGATCGCTTCGGCCGGGCCGGGAAACCTGACGATGGTCAGGGGAAATCCCATGCGCGCCGAGATCAGAATGCACTCCAGAGTCGGTGTCGAAATCCCCCCGAAAGAAGCGCATCGGATCGGCTCTTTCGCCTTTTTGAGATCCTCAATCTTTTTAAACGGCGATTTCGGCCACGCCACAAACAGATTGGTGCCGGAGTTGATCCGCCCCAGGTATGCGAACTTCGACACGTCATAGACCTGCTTCCTGACCAGCGCCTGGGCAAGTTCTCCCACGACATCAACCATGCCGATGGTCTGTCCATCGGGTTTAGAGCGGTAGAACTGATTGTATCCTTCGGCTCCAGGGATGTTCTTCACAACGACGGGAACGCCGAGCTCTTGTGACAGCGCCGGACTGACTCCCCGCGCCAAACTGTCAAAAGCTCCACCCGCGGTAACGGGCACGATCCAGGTCAGCGGGCCGCTCGGAAATTCTTGCGACCTCGATTCGGGCGCCAGCAGGGCGACAGCGAGCAAAACCACCGCGACCAAAGCGTCATTGCGCCAGCGACGGATTCGAGTCATGATCCCTCCCTTGAATTTAATCACGGATTATCGAACGAGTTTCGCATGCGCCGAAGGTGATGTGATAGACAGCTCCTCGTGCGCAGGTAACACGGTTTTCCGTTTTCTTCAACTCAATCACCGGTGGGCCAAGACCGCTTCGCGAACCTCCCGGCCCAAACTTTCGCGCACCTCTTCTTCGATTAACCGCCAGATCCTATCCGCGTAGCGAACGAACTCCGGGGTGCGCTTGATGGTGAGGTCGCGGGGTCGGGGAA
>DASWHT010000228.1:0-3252 GCA_036398075.1 Binatia bacterium
AAGCCTGATAATGCTCCCACGCCGTCGTATAGGGGTAGGGACTCTTGAGGAGTTCATCCACCGGGCCTGTCGTGGCGGTGCCCTCGGTGCCATAAGCTCTCGAGGAAGCGATTTGGCCGGTGCCTTCGCCGCCGCTGTCGAAATTAAAGGCCTGGCCCCGAAGCTGACCCGGCGTGTTGTTGCGGTAATAGGCCGGATCGGTCCAAAGCGCGCGGTCATTGCGGAAGTTTTCGGTGGTGAACAAATCCGTAGCGGTGGCCGGAGTGCCGAAGACGCCATTAATCGCGCCGCCTATCACATTTTGTGCGGGGCCCGGCACAATATAGAGCAGACCGGCAATGAGCACGACCGCCAAAACGCCCGCCATCCATCGGTTAGTCACGATATTTCCTCCCCAAAATATGTGAGCTAAGCGCCGATCAGTTCAAAAATGTTCAAAAACGCTTAGTCGTATTCGGTGCCGTCTGCTGCGACGATAGTGGAATAGTTTCCGCCCGGACGGCCATCCTTCAAGGGCCAGAAATTGACCGTGACTTCATCGCCCTCTTGAAAGGTGTTGTGGCCGATGCCGCGCCGGATCATGTTCGGGATGTTCGACATCTCGAACCAGTAATGCACCATCTCCCCGTCTTCCTCGACATCGACATAAAGAAAGACATGCGGGTTGCGGTAGGCGAAATCCGTCACCGTTCCGGTGACCGACGCCTCCACGGTGTGATCGAACATCGCGTGGCTGTGATGCGATAGCGCCGGCGCCGAAACGCCGAAGACTGTCCCAGCCGCCAGCAAACCAGCCCACATTAAAATTCTCATGACCATGCTCCTTGCGCTCATAGTGCGACCCATAAAGAGAGGGTTTCCCCCTCCCCTAGTCAATACTTCAGATTAGTCAATCTGGCTTGCCAAGGCAATTTGGCCTGTTGTTCGGCAGCGGCGCCAAAGGTCCCGAAGGCCCTTAAAATCCCGGAGAAAAACCAGCAGTTCAATAGAATGGCGAGCGTTCGCCTAGAAAAAGCGTGTAACATCGGCTCCATCGACGACCGGGGAGATGGAATTCAAAGCCGGCACCGAGGCAAGCCAGAAGCCGCAAATATCGTCAAGGCGGACAGAATCGAGTGGCGAGCCCCCTAGACCACAAGCGGTATCCAATAGATGTGCACATTTCCGAGCAGCCTCACAAATCCCAACTTGGAATGAGTATAGCTTTGCTAAAGCGCGCCGGCCCCGTTGCGGCTAGAGCAGATTCCCGTTAATGCAAGTCGTAGCCTGCGTGAGCGAAGAAGTTCGCGCATTCGATCGGGGTGAAGGTTTTCAGCGCCTGCGCGGCGGCGGTTTCGAGCGCGTCGATGGTTCTGGCGGCGGTTTTTCGCACATGGGCCTTGAGCTTGGCGAAGCCGTTTTCGATTGGGTTGAAGTCGGGGCTGTAGGGCGGCAGGTAACGCAACTCGGCGCCCTTCTTTTCAATCGCCTGCCTGACGCCGGCGACCTTGTGCGCCGGCAGATTGTCCATGACGACGATGTCGCCCCTCTTTAGCACCGGGACGAACATCTGTTCGACCCAGGCGAGGAAACATTCGCCGTCCATCGGTCCGTCGAGCAGCATCGGCGCGACGAAGCCATTGAGCGTCAGCCCGCCGACGAAGGTGATCGTCTTCCAATGTCCGTGCGGGATCGCGGCGCTGCATCGCTCGCCTTTCGGCGCCCAGCCTCTCAGGCGCGCCATTTTGGTTGAGAGCCCGCTTTCATCAATGAAGATCAGGCGCTCGGATGGAAGATCGGCCTGCCCGTCAAACCACGTCTCGCGCGCCGCCTTCACATCGGAGCGCTGCTGCTCGCTCGCATGCGCAGTCTTTTTTTATGCGTCATGTCGCGCCGGTCGAGGAACTTCCAGACCGCCGTGTAGACCACCTTCACGTCGCGCTCTTCGGCAAGGCGCTCGGCCATCTCCGCGAGCGTCGTGTCCGGAGCTTCATCAAGCACCCCGAAGATGAAGTCCGCATGCGCATCAAGAACCGAGCCTGTCGGCTTGCCTTGCTGAGGCGGCGCGACGCTCCCGGTCGCCCGTTTCAGCCGCGCCCATGCTCCCGCCGCGGCCTTGCTCACGCAAAATCGTTTCGCCGCATCGCCGGTCGACATCCCGGCCTCAATCGCACTCACCACGCGCGCGCGCAAATCCACGCTGTAAGCCTTGCCCATCGCTCTCCTCCCGGTTCCTCAAGCCGAAAAGAATCAGGATTCGACGTCAAAGGGAATCCCCCCGACTCAGGTTTCAGGGAAATTGCTCTAGTCCTTTTGCGTGAGCATAGCGCGGGCGCGAAAAAACCGCTGAATGGCGGTTCCGTGCGCTAGGATTCCGAGAACGAGAAGGGCAACAAAAAGTACACTACCGCCCAGCACGTCCGGCAGCGTCAGGATTGAGTCGAGCAACAGAGCGAGGCTCAGTATGACCACGCGCTCGAAACGTTCGAGCAGATCGGGCCACGCGTGATTTTTGATCGGGATTTCGATAGCAGTACGGGCTTTATTGTAGCTCACCATGAGAGAGCCCGTGAGGGTTAGAAACACGAGCGCCCACCAGCCGGTAACCCAGCCGATTGCGGCATAGACTGCAATTTCCTGATAACGGTCGACGACCCCGTCCAAGTAACCGCCGAATTTGCTCGACATATTGCGCAGCCGCGCAACAGCGCCATCCAGCGCATCAAAGGCGAACGAGACGCCGATGCCTAAGCCGAACCAGAAGGTGTTTTGGTGCCAAACAAAAAATGCGCAGTTGAGCAAGACGAGCGCCAGACCAAGCAAGGTAACCTGATTGGGCGTAAAACCGGCTTTGGCGAGCGGCTTGGCCAGCGATCGCCGTAAGGGCTCCGCCCAATCGCGTTTCAATCCATCGAGCATCTTTTGCGATTCCCCATCGCTGGGCCGTTGGTCCGGCTACGACGATACCATGGCCGATGGCGTTAATAACTCCCCACAATTCCCACGAAACCCGTCGTATTTTGCGCCGCCATGTCCGAATCCGACGAATAGAATCGGCGAACCTTTGGTATCGTGGCGGGTGAGGAAAATTCGGAGACGCGCCCGCGGTAATTACCGCGGATATTCCCGGAAATCTTGTCTTTTCGGCAGATATCCGCCACCAGGCGCACCGAATCTCACGAGATCTCCTGCAAGATGCACAATCCACGGGAAGGAAAAACCCGCCGCCTGCCATCCGGCGATAAAGCCTGCCGTTACTTTCTCTGGAACTTA
>DASWHT010000229.1:0-7100 GCA_036398075.1 Binatia bacterium
TTTCACGGCGCGGTCATACACCGAGACAACTATCTGAGCGGCCTCGGGATATGTAGGTTCCCGGAAAGGAGTAGCGCCTGCCCGATCTTCTGCAGAAAAATAGGCGTCGTGATTGGGATGGGAGTGATAGAATGCTTTTAGTGTGAAGCCGATCTTGTTGGCCTCGAAACGCATTGACTCTAGTTGTAGCTCATCGATGCTGTATGCGATGGTGGCGTCACGAGGGTATTTTTCCGGGTCTTTAGCGTGATGCAAATTTTGCAAGTTTTTTAATCGCAGCGCACGGTCCGTTTTTCCGTCAGAGACGATTATGCCGCAGCACTCCTCAGGAAACGTCTGTCGGGCGTGGTCCGAGATGTCTTCAATCGTCTGCGCGGACAAGTGCAAGGGGTTCGGCTGGCTCATCGCTGGTTTCACATTCCTCCATCGCAGAGTTTCTCAGCACCGTGCCAGTCTTCATTTAACACGGAAATCGCGGCGATTGCCACGACCGGTGAGATCGAAACGGTTGCAACTTGGTGGGCGGATTCGCTCAGAAGACTCGCGTTTGCGCCTTCTTATATTCGCGATACGCGTCGAGGACCAGGGCGGCGTACTCGTCCGAGAAGTGGATATTATTGTCCAGTCGATTTTGTATTTCGCCGGGACCGAGATTGTAGGCGAGGAGGGCGAGATTCAAACTACGAAATTGCTTCTTGAGGCCGTCGAGATAATAGACGCCCAGTTTGATGTTCAGCACGGGATCATCCAGGTGATTGGGCATGAAAGTCCGCGTCTTGAAGCCATCGACCCGGAGCAGTTCCTCGCTGAGATATTTTCCCGTCTCGGGCATGATCTGCATCATGCCGCGCGCCCCCATCGGGGACAGGGCTTGGTCGCGAAAGCCGCTTTCCACCTTGATGACGGCCAACACCAGCATCGGATCGAGATCGCGCCTGGCGCTCTCATCGAGGATCGCCGTGGAAACTTTCCAGGCCTCCTTGTCGGCGATGCCGGGGCGGTTGGATATTACGATGGAGTATATTTTTACGAGCTCCTTAGGCTGCGTCTTTTCCACTCGTTTCGCCACCTGAACCGGGCGGCCCCGGTCAGGCCCGGGAACCACGTATCTAACGGTCAACATTGGCGGAATAAAAAGGACGGCGGTGAGCCCGATTTTGGCGCAGGTGCTAGCCCAGTCCAAAGTACGAGCGAGCGTTTTTTTATGACGTTTCTCCATACTTTCGGCCTCGTTGATTTAAAGGATTAAAAAAGCGGGTTGTGCCGTGATGCGCCACAACTGCTATCAAACAGATTACGGGTTTGTCAACGCAAAATCGGTGAAAAATTCGCGCCAGGTCGTACCGGGCCGCTTTCCTCCCCCGCGTCGCGGGGGAGGATTAAGGAGGGGGTTTGAACGGCTTGAACGATTGGAACGGCTGGAACTGAAGCGCAGCGACTATTTTCCAGCGACTATCTTCCGGTGCGAGCCAGGGAGTGCACCCAGCCTTGCATGCGGGATTTGGCGTTTGCGATATCCTTGTCGCTGAACCATTTCTTGAGATCGATTCTGTCGACGGGATAAACCGGGCGCATAAAATCGTTTTCGTAACCGAAGGGGACCGTGGCGTCGATGCCCATGCCGCCCTCAAACATGGTATTGGACGCCGTCCATTCGCGCTCGCCGGCGGTCATGCGTTCCGCGGGCATGAAGGTCTGGCCGCGCCCGCCGGGAAGCGGATTGATGATGTCCGTTTTAGGATTCACGCG
This sequence comes from Binatia bacterium, assembly GCA_036398075.1. Taxonomy (GTDB): domain Bacteria; phylum Desulfobacterota; class Binatia; order UBA9968; family UBA9968; genus DATACQ01. Next base: position 1,750 of record DASWHT010000229.1, read on the forward strand.
GGTAGTCAGACACCACATGATATCGTCCATGTCGTAGGGGTCGCAGTCTTCGCTGACGGCGACGACCAGCCGCGAGCCTTGCGAAGTCGCCAGAATCGCCGCCATAAAATTGCGCTGCCAACCCTCTTCGATTCTGTTGCGCTTTTTGACTTGAATGATCGCGCCGCCCCAGTCGGTCATGCAGTAGGGGATGTTCACGTCCATGATTATTCCCGGCTGCATTCTCTCGCACAGCTCGAACATCGCCGCTTCGCGCACTGTCGTGTCGATGTTGTGATCGTCGAGGGTGTGGACGCCGAGCGGGAAGATGATCGGCTTGGCATCGCGCTTGCGCGTCGTGACCGCCGTGACGTGGAACGTCGGCGCCTTATAGGCTTTGCCCATGTAGCCGGCCCATTCCGGATGGAAGTGAAAACGTCCCTGAACGCCGGCTTTTTCCGACTCCGCCGTTTCAAAGCGGCGGTCGCGCGGGTTTAGGTATCCTTCCAGGACAACTTCGGCGTCAGCCACGGCCAAAGCATCAACCGTGCGCGCCTTCACCAACTTCACCGGAGCGCCCTGAACCGCCCCTGCCACCCCGATCTCATCGCAACCTTGAGGCAGAATGACATAGTCGAACCCGGCTCCCGCCATCAACGTACAAGATGGCGGCAAACCAAAATTCATGGTCATCGGGACCAGCTTGTTCTCTTTGTAATACTTGCTGACAACCTGCCAACTGTGAGAGCCGGGGGAGATTTGGAACGTTCCGACGTTGCCCCAACGGAAATTCATCCGGTTATAACCGATATGTGTGCCGCCATCGAAATATTCACCGGAGATCAATCCGTTGCCGGACCCGACGGTCAGTTCGGGCTCAATGTCGGTGTGACGAATGGGAACCACATAGTCGTTCGCCTCGGCGGGCTTCTCGATCACTTCTTCTTGGACCGGCGCGTCCTTTTGATCAACGATGATCGGCGCAATCGGATGGGTGAGAGCGTAGGCCAATTTCCTCGTGCGATCGGTGTGGTCTTTCCAACCGAACATCTTGTTGATGACGTTCATGTCGCCGAAGAGATTGGTGACACAGCGGTGCTGCGGCTTACCCTTGATATTATTGAACAGTATCGGGCAGCCGCCATCCAATTGTTTCTGGATGCCGGTGATCTCGAGATCGGGATCGACCTCTTTGTCGGTGACGATCAGGTCGCCCTCCTTTTTCAGCCATTCGATCGTGGCGCGCAGGTCTTTGACCTCTTGAGGCGCCGCTCCCTCTTTCCTCGCAGCTTTTGCCATGAGTCTCCTCCCAATTTAATTTTGCATGCGCTCTAAAGCCTTCATGGGCATGCCGCCATCAAATCCGATTGAGATAGCCCTACCCGATAATATATCTGGAAATTCCTTTAGCCCAAATGGTTTTCGCACTTGGCGAGATCTCGTTCGACGCGGCATGCCGGAACGGAAAGAGGAATATACGACAATTTTTCGAAAGTCAACGCGGCCCGGCGCGGCGTGTTGTCGATGCCAGCGCTGCTTCGTTCGTCTAAAGAACAGGCAAGCCTTTACACTTGTATAACGCCTTGCTATCACTTCTTGAATTCGTTTGATGGAGGTCCCCACGGAAACTGACATGGCTGAACAGCGTTCGCAACAAGACTGGCTGCTTTTAGTCGGTCTTTTTTGTTTTTTCTTTTCCGGCGCCGCCGGGCTGCTTTACCAGGTAGTCTGGACGCGCATGTTGACGCAGATTTTCGGTAATACCACCTACGCGATCGCCACGGTATTGTCGGCGTTCATGGCGGGGCTGGCGATTGGAAGTTATCTGTTCGGTAAGATCGCGGACCGGGGCAAGAACGATTTCTTGCTCTACGGTATTCTTGAAGCCGGCGTCGGCGTTTACGGCTTTACCGTGCCCTGGCTATTCACCCTGGCGCAAAAAGTCTATGGTCCGATCTTTGGCCTCAACGAAAGTTATCCTTTCTTGTTTAACCTGGTGCTCTTCGCCTTGTCGTTCGTCCTGCTGGTCTTTCCGACGTTGCTCATGGGGGCGACCCTGCCGGTTTTGAGCCGCTTTTTCGTGCGCAGCTTCGCCCAATTCGGCCGGCGGGTCGGCGACCTCTACGCCACCAATACATTAGGCGCCGTGATCGGCTGCGCGGCGGCCGGCTTCGTTTTTATTCCGGTGTTGGGCATGAGGGCGACGGTCTATGTCGCCGCCGCGACGAACATGGTCATCGCGCTGCTCATTTTAATGGTTGACCGCCTGCGCGACAAAGACCCCCAGCATCTCGCCACCCAGGCCGCGGTCGGCGAAGCGGCGGCCCCAGCGGCGGAGGCGTCGTCTTCGTCTTTGCGCTGGATTGTCCTGTTATCCTTTGCGTTCTCCGGATTCGCCTCGCTGGTATACGAAAACGCCTGGACACGGGCGTTGACTTTGGTCATCGGCAGCTCGATCTACTCGTTCACCACCATGCTAGTGACTTTTTTGATCGGCCTGGCCCTCGGCGGATTTATTTACGCCCGTTTCATGGGCGAGCGGGAGGCGCGCCTGAGCACCTTCGGCTTGATCGAGCTGTGGGTCGGCCTCGCCGCGTTGGCGACGATACCGCTGTTCGAACGGCTGCCATTGATTTTTGTGCGCCTGCTGCACGGCTTCGGCGACACCTTCACGGTTTTTCTTTACCTTCAGGTTTTTCTCTCCGCGCTGGTGATGTTCATTCCCACCGTGCTCCTGGGAATGACCTTTCCTCTCGTGGCTCGGCTTTTCACTCAAAGCTTATACCGCGTCGGTAGCGGTGTGGGCAGCTCTTATTCCGCCAATACCGTAGGCGCCGTGGTTGGCGCCTTTGCCGGCGGCTTTATTCTCATCCCCAACATTGGCGTGCAAAACGCCATTATTTTTGCCGTGGTCGTGAATCTGGCCATCGGCTGCTGGCTGGTGTTGAGCGATACCCGGCTTTCGGCGTTGCCCCGTTACGTCCTGGGCGCCTGCGTGTTGGTGCTGGCCATCGCCGTGCCTTTTCGCATGCCCCGTTGGGACCGCCATATCTTGACCAGCGGCGTGACGATCTACAACGACCGCTACGAGAGTCTGCCCAGCGACTCGCTGCGCATCGAGGAAATGAAGCGCGACGAAGTGCTTTTTTACAAGGAGGGTTTGACCACTACGGTGAGCGTGCACCGGATCACCGGCAGCGAATATATTTACTTCAAGTCCAACGGCAAGATCGACGGGTCCTACGGCGACGCGTTGAGCCAACTCATGACCAGCTACATTCCCATGATGCTTCATCCCAAAGCCGAGCAGGCGCTCACCATCGGGCTCGGCAGCGGCATGTCGGCGAAGGCGCTGGCGACGTTTCCATCGCTCAAGGGGATCGAAGTCATCGAAATCGAGCCGGCAATGATCGAGGCGAGCAAATTTTTCAACCGCGCCTGGGTGTCGATGGAAAAACTGCCCGCCAATGTGAGCTTTCCGGCGGACAGCTCGAAAAGCAGGATCTGGTACGACAGCGGTGAAAAACGCCTTTACTACAAAGGCGTGATGGAAGAACAGGAACGGTCGCGCTTGATGAAACTTTCGGAAGACAAGGACTATCGCGGCAACGTCGACAAACTGTTCCGCAACGCGCGCCACTCGCGCCATTCGAGCGTCCTGGAAGACCCGCGGGTGCGGGTGATCCCCACCGATGGCCGCAATTATATCCTGGCTACGCCGAAATATTACGACGTCATCACCGCCGAGCCGTCCAATCCGTGGATCGCCGGCATCGCCAATCTCTACACGCGGGAGTTTTATCGGGTCATCAATTCGAAAATCAAGGACGACGGCATCTTCGCCCAGTGGTTTCACAACTACTCGATGTCGCCGGACGATTTCCGCATGGTCTTTCGCACCTTCTCCGAGGCCTTCCCGCATGTCTCGCTCTGGGGCATGAAAGAAAGCGACTTTTTGCTCATCGGCAGCAAGCGGCCCCAGGTTTTCAATTACGCGACGGTGAAGGCGATCTATGACAATAACCCAATGTTGAGATCGGATCTCGACTATCTCGGGCTCTCGGATGTTTACGCGGTGCAAGGTTTTTACCGCATGGGCCGCGGGGCGATGCTGGAGTTTTCCAAGGGCGCCGATATCAACACCGACGACGGCGCGGAGCTGGAGTTCTCGGCGCCGAAGAATTTGCGGCGGCCGACGACGACATTGAACCAGCGTTTGATGGCGCCGCACCTCGTCGATACTCCGCCGTGGCTCAAGACCGGCAGGCCGCCGGGAGTATCCGAGGCGATGCATCACTACTACCTCGCTGAATCCTACGTCGCGAGCGTCGCCAATGACCGGGCCTTGAAAGAGTTGGAGCAGGCGATTCGCCTGGATCCGAAGAATCCCAAATTCTATCTTCTGCAAGCGAAGGTATTGCTCGATCAGGACAAAAGCTCTGAAGGCGCCAAGGCGATTTTCAAAGCGCTGGAGCTCGACCGCGATAGCGCGTCTCAGGTCCTGGCGATGAGCGATGAATTGTATCTACCCGACGCCAAGGAGGTTTACGGTAAGGTCATCGGCCTGGGAAGCAAGGAGGTGCTGCCATACCTCGGGTTGGGTAATATCGCGCTCCATGGCGGCGATCTCAAGGAAGCGGAAAAATGGTTCACGCCGGCGCGGGGGATGGAGCAGGATCATCCCGCGGTGCTGCTGGCCTGGGGGCGTTTGACGGCGGCGCAAGCGAAGGAAGAAAAAAATCCCGAGCAGATGAAAAAAATGTTCGAGCAGGCGAGGCAATTGCTGGAACGTTCCAAGGCGAAAGGCGAAGAATCACATCACCTCTATTCAGAGCTGGCCGAAGTCTATGCGAAATTGGGAATATGGGACAAGGCCGCCGCATCCTATGAGCAAGCGCTGCGCATGCGGCGGCGCAGAAATGATTTACGGCTCGCGCTCGGCAAGGCCTATGCGCAGCTCGGCAGAATCCGGGATGCGGAGCTCAAATTCCGCCAGGTCCTCGTCCTGAGCCCGGACGAGGCCGACGCGGCGAAGGCACTGGAATCCATCGGCAAACGTTTCTGACGCCTTCGGCGTCGTTCAAGGTTCCATGTTCAAGGTTCAACGTAGCGCCTTCGGCGGTTCAAGGTTCCGGGTTCGAGGTTCAACGACCCGTCCCCACCTTGAACTTTGAACATTGAACGTTGAACAGACGAAGCCATTGAACCTTGAACTTTGAACCCAAAGGAAGAGGGAGGTCCGAGATGTTAACGGCGAAAATCGGTGTCATCGGCGCCGGAAAAATCGGCGCGGCAATCGCCCGCGGGGTTATTCGCGGGGGGCTGGCGCGCAAAGAGCAGGTGATGGCGAGTGACGTGAGCGCCGAGCTGCG
>DASWHT010000230.1:0-9042 GCA_036398075.1 Binatia bacterium
AGAAACGGCTCCTCGCGGTGGGTTTGATCCCGTGCCAGGATCCGCCGGCGGCGGTGAAAGAACTGGAGTTTCTCGCCAAAGCGGGCGCGGTGACTGCCATGCTGCCAACCAACGTTTACGGCCTCAATAACATGGGCGACCCTATGTTCGATCCGATCTACGACTGCGCGCAATCCTTGGCCATGCCGCTCAGCGTCCATCCGCAAACCGGCCACGACGGAGTTCCCGGCGTTTCCGGCGTCATGGGCGCCGGCAGCGAGCGATTTCGCAAGTATGTCTACGTTCACATGACGGCGTTTCCGTTCGAGTTGATGATCGCTATGATGCACATGATCGGCGAAGGCGTCTTCGACCGTTATCCGAAACTCAGAGTCGGTTTCATGGAGGGCGGCGCCGGCTGGCTGCCCTTCTGGGCGGAACGTTTCGATGAGCATATCGAGAAACTGGCGCCGCAAATGCCGGAATTGAAACGGCAGCCCACCGACATCATTCGCAGCGAGCAAATCACTCTGACTTGCGAGTCCGAGGAAACCGGCCTCGACCGCGTTTTTGCGGCCAACGGCGAGAACACCGTCATGTACGCTTCGGACTACTGTCACTGGGACTGCCACTTTCCTTATTCGGTGCAGGATGTCGTCGACGGCAAAGACTTGTCGTTCAAGCAGAAAGAAAAGCTCTTGGGCAGGAACGCCGTCGAATTCTTCAAGCTGAAGAATCTGCCGCAAGCCAATGCGCTGAAAATCGCGCGGCAGAGTTGGAACGGCGGCCTGGCAAAAGCAGCCACTGCGTGAGGATTACAAACATGAAGCTGCGATTTTCCGTCGTCGTTTCTTTGGTTACGATTCTGAGTATCTTGCCACACATGGCTCAGGGAGCGGAAAGCACGTATGAGATAAGAATCGGCTTTCCCTCCCTGGCTTTTTCTTACATGCCCTTTTATATCGCGCAGGAGAAAGGGTTTTTGAAGAAGCACGGACTGGAATCCGAATACATTCAGATGCGCACGGCGATTCAACCCCAGGCCGTAATGGCCGGTAATATCAATTTTTTAACATCTGTTTCAAACGGCATTTCCGCGGCGGTTGCCGGTCTTCCTCTCGTTATCGTGATCAGTTTCTGCGATAGCTCGCCGTGGATGCTGGTCACTAACAAGGACATCAATAAACCGCAGGATCTGATCGGCAAAACTGTCGCCCTCTCGGGAATCCGAACCGCGCCGCATTATTTTTTTCAGGCGGCGCTGAAGAAGTGGGAAATTTCCGAAAAAGATGTCGGCGTTATCAGCACCGGCGGCACCGCCGACAGTTTTCTCGCTCTCACGACGAACCGTGTTGTGGGTACGGTTCTGACACCCCCATTCGACGACAAGGCGGTCTCGCTGGGCTACAAAAAGTTCCTGTTTCTCGGCGACCTGGCGCCTATTCCCTACGTTGGCTTGGTGACGTCGCAAGCGGAAATTAAGAATAACCGGGAGGCCGTGCGCCGCACGGCAGCGGCGTTGTTCGACTCCCTCGCCTGGCTTCGCGCCAACCGCGCTGACAGCACGAAGATGATTGTCGACAAATTCAAAGTAAACCAGTCGGAAGCGGAAAACACTTACGCAACTTTGATCAAGCTGTTGAATAAAGATGGCCGCCTCAATGCCAAAGTCGCCCGCGGCTATGTCGAGCTCTTGCGCCAGGAGCGGCCCATCCCAGCTGACTTCGATCCCATGAAGCTAGTAGATTTTTCTCTGCTGCCAGGGGGCCGGTGAGAGGCACCCGCCATCGATGTTAAGAACGGGAACAATCTTTAAGGCCGGGCTGGCGCTGATTCTTGGTCTCGCGCTCAGCGCCGGGGCCATCGGCCATACTCAAGTTCGCCGCAACATTAAGGTCGTTGTCGAAACCCGGCAATCCGGAGCGAGCAGCCAGGAGTCGTTGCAGGGATCGGGCAGCGTCATCATTCGGCGCGGGACGGTTCAGCCATCGGGGCGCGTCACCGCAGGCGACCGCCAAACCACGGTGCAGCGCTCCAGCGGGATCTTCACGCTGGTCCGTGACGGCGGCGAATCGATCCTGAGCGTGGCGACCCGCGTGCCTGCCAGCGAGGCGGTTTATTACTACAACTACGCCGCCGGCGCCGGCTATATTGAACGGCGCGTCATTTTCAACGACGTGGGAACTTCCCTTCGGGTCAGCGCCACAGTTCTTCCCGATGAGCAAATACGCGTAAAACTGACGCCGAGAATCAGCTACTTCGCCGCGGAACGCGCCGGCGCCATCGATTTAACCGAAGCGACCACCGAGCTGGTCGTGCCCAACAACCAGCCGGTTTCCCTCGGCGGCGCAACAACCCACATCCATGAGGTCACCCGCCAGATACTTGGCTACAGAGACCGCAGCAGCAGCAGTGAAACTAACCTGGTGGTAACCGCTACGATACAGTGAGATCTATTCGACTATCCGCGCGCCCGCGGGTAAATCCAACGACGAACCTCAGACCCGCCACGCGGTCTTGACAAACCACCCTCTACTTGATGACCTAGTATGCAGCAAGACAGCTAAGGAGGACGGGCTTATGGCGTTCGACGGACACACCATTATCGATGGCGACGGGCACGTAATCGAGGATTACAGTGAAATGGTCCGATACATGCCGAAGCCTTATCAGGAGAAGTTTGAAACCCATACTTTTTATAACTTGTTTCCCCCGCTGGACCACCTTCATTCGTCGAACTTGCACGATTTTCAGCCCGGAGCGTTCAATAAAGTCGGTCCTGACGGTTGGGTCGACTTTCTCGAAGACGTAGGCATCGAGACCACGGTTCTTTACACAACGCTCGGTCTTTCGTTCGGCAAGATCGTCAGCCGGGACTGGGCCATCGACGTCGCCCGCGCCTACAACGATTGGCTCTACAACACCTACATGAAACGCAGCCCCCGTTTTAAGGGCATGGGCCTGGTTCCGCTCCAAGAGCCATCCGCGGCGGTTGAAGAGCTTAGACGAATCGTCAAAGACCTCGGTTTGTGCGGCGCCATGCTACCGTCCACCGGCATTCAAGCCAATCTCGGCGACCAGCGCTACTGGCCGATTTACGAAGAAGCCAATAAGCTCGGCTGCGCCATCGGCGTCCACGGCGGCGCCCATGAAAACATGGGACTCGACGACTTGACGCCTTACGCGCCGGTGCACGCCCTGGGTCATCCATTCGGCCAGATGATTTCGTTCGGCGCTATGGTGTTCAACGGCGTTTTCGACAAGTTCCCCAACGTAAAATTCGGCTTCATGGAAGGCGGCGTCGCCTGGCTGCTCATGTGCCTGGAGCGCTTCGACCGCTCCTGGGAGACTCATATTCAGCATGACCCGCGCAAGCGCTTCCTCGAACTCAAACCTAAAGAAAAAATCGGCGAATACGTTCAACGCCACATCGATGCCGGACGGATTTTCGTCGGCTGCGAAGGCGAGGAACCCGATATCGCTCACGCCATCCGCCGTGTCGGCAGCAAACCGTTCGTATTCTCCAGTGACTATCCGCATGAAGTGAACAACGAGTTCTGTAAGCACGAGATCAACGAGTTCCTGGAGAACGAAGAGATCAGCGCCGCCGACAAAGCAGCATTCTTGCACGGCAACGCGCGCCGATTTTATAGCCTCGGGGCGGTGGGGCTATAAATATCGTCGCTGCGCTCCCGTTCCAAGCGTTCCAGACGTTCCAGTGGTTCCAGCCGTTCAATCCCCCTCCTTCATCCTCCCCCGCGTCGCGGGGGGAGGATTAAGGAGGGGGAGAATGGAACGGAACGAAGCGCTTAAACGTTTTGAACTCTAAGCTTAATGAGGACTGTTATGGCGGAGAAACTTAACATCACGGAGCCACTTAGTGATTACATTGTCAGCGATCAGGCAGGCCAACTCCCACAGCCGGTAATCGAGCGCGCAAAGATCCACATCCTCGACACCTTTGGTGCGATGATTTCCGGTTCGGCGCTGAAGCCCGGAACGGTTGCCATTGATTTCGTTCGCAGTCAAGGCGGGCCGCGCGACGCTACGGTTGTCGCCTCAAATGTCAGCACCAGCGCGATTTTCGCGGCGCTGGCCAACGCCATGACGGCCCACGCGGACGAAACCGATGACGCGCATTTCCCAACCGTGACCCACCCGGGTTCCGTTATACTGCCCAGCGCGCTGGCCGTTGCGGAAACGCAGCATCGTTCCGGTGCTGATCTAATCGCCGCGGTGGTCTTGGGCTACGACGTCATGTGCCGGATCAACAAAGCTTTTGATCGCGGATGGATGGGAAAGCGGGGGCTTCACGCCGGCTCTCTGTGCGCCGTATTTGGCGCAGCAGCGGCGGCCAGCCGCCTGTTGAGCGCCAGCGCGCAACAAGTGCGCCACGCGTTGGCGCTCGCCGCAACGCAGGCGTCCGGGGTGAATACCTGGCGCCAAGATCCTGAACACATCGACAAAGCGCTCTGTTTTTCCGGGGCGCCGGCGCGCAACGGGGTCAGCGCGGCTCTGATGGCGCAGGCCGGTTTTACGGGCACCGCGACGGTTTTTGAAGGCGAGGAAAATTTTTTAAAGGCCTTCTCCGAGAATTCGCATCCGGAGGAGGTCATCAAGGAGCTGGGCTCGCGTTATGAGATTCTCGACACGAGCATCAAAAAATATCCTGCCGGGCAGCCCATCCAGGCGACGCTTGAAGGCTACTTCACTCTGGTTAAACAACACCGGCTGGACGGCCGCCGGATCCAGAAAATAGTCGTGCGCCTGCCCGACACACAGGCGCGCACAATCAACGACCGTCATATGCCCGACGTCAATTGCCAGTACATGCTTGCGGTAGCGATGCTCGACGGCAAGATCGACTTCCAAAATTCTCATGACTTTGAGCGCATGCACGACCCGCAAGTGCTCGAATTGAAAAAACGGGTGGAGCTGGTGGCTGATCCTGAGCTGACGAAAATATTTCCCGCGGTGCGCTCCGCCATCGTCGAGATCACTATGGTTGACGGCGGTCAATTCAAGGTACTGGTGGATCGGATGCCGGGCGCGCCTTACAATCCGCTCTCCGCTGCGGAGATGGAGGAAAAGTTTCTTTCTTTAAGCACGCCGGTGTTCGGGGAGAAGCAGTCAAAGGCAGTGGTTGGAGCCACGCACGCTCTGGAAAACCTCGCCGATGTCGCCTCCCTCGCGGCTTTATTGCGGAAATGACGAAACGGAAGTGCAATGTGAAGAATCACAAAACGCGCATGTTGTTGTTCGCAACCTTGCTACTGAGCCTCGCTTTGCCGGCTGCTGCCTTTGCCGCGGCGGCGGGTTCGGCGCTGCAGAAGGCGAAGCAAGAGAGCGAAGCCAAAGGCTTTATTTTTGAAGCGAGCCGCGATGAAATTATCGCCAAGGCGAAAAAAGAGGGGAGACTCCGCGTGCTCACCTCCCTCGAAATCGAGGCTCTCAAACCGGTCTCGGCGGCCTTCAAGCAAAAATACCCGTTTATCGATCTGCGCGCCGAGGAGATTGCCGGCACGGATACCTATCAGCGCATGATTCTGGAGATGAAATCAGGCACCGCCAGCGGCTGGGATGTGAATTACCTCACCACGGACTATTACGACGACTATTTCCCGTACCAGAAGAAATTCGACGTGTTGGGTATGGCACAACAGGGCGTGCTGCAGATTCCGCTGGGGATGATTGACCCAGTCAATCGCAACATTGTTTCTTACACCACCAATACCCAGATCGTCGCCTACAACAAGAAGCTAATCTCGGAAGACAAGGTTCCGAGCGCCTGGGAGGATTTTTTGAAGCCGGAATTTAAAGGCAGAAAGTTTCTCGTGGATATCCGCCCGCAAGAGGTCGCCAACCTCATTCCCGCATGGGGATTGGAAAAGACGCTCCAGTATGCGCGGGCCATCGCGGCGCAGAATCCCATTTGGATTCGCGGCCACTCCCGATCCATCGCGGCGATGGCCGTGGGAGAGTATGCTATGCTCCTCGGCGCCAATCTGAACAGCATCAATCGAGCCATGCATAAGGACCGTTCCGGCGCGCTGGCCTATAAAGTGGTCGAGCCGGTGCCAATTCGCATCGCCGATCATGAATCTGTTTTTGACAAAGCGGCTTCACCCTATGCCGGACTTCTTTGGCTGGAGTTCATTGCCGGTCCGGAGGCTCAACAGATCATCAATCGGGACGACAAAGGTTCGGTGTTCTTTCCAGGAACGACACCCCATCAATTGACTCAAGGGAAAAAGGTCACGCTTATCGGCTGGGAACATGCGCCCAAGCTTGAAGAACTGCAAAAAAACGTTTTTGAAGCCTACGGATTCCCCAAAGCGGATGCGGCAAAAAAGTAAGAGATAATTTAGCCACAAAGAGCACAAAGGTCACAAATAAGGGGACGGCTACAGCCGTCTCCTTGCTCTTCGGATGATGTAACCGCAACGGAACGCAAAAGGTTTGTCTTGCGCGCTTCGCGCCCTATGTGGCCTTTGTGTTCTTTGTGGTTGAATCTCTTCTTCTCTTTGGTTGCGGCTGCGCCGCGCTATGCTCTTTGTGGATAGAAATAATGATAGACAGCGTACAAGGGAGGTAAAGAAGATGAACGTTCTGTCGCTGATCTTCTTATCGCTATCTCTCACAAATTGGCTATTCGTCTCAATGGCGCAGGCGGCGGCAGCGGGGCCGGGTTTGATAAAGGCCAAGAAAGAAGCTGAGGCAAGAGGTTATCTTTTCGAAGGCAGCTACGACGAAATTATCGCCAGGGCCAAGAAAGAAGGCGGGCTACGCGCGCTGCTCGGCTTCGACACGCCGGCGATCAAGGCGTTGCGCGAAGGATTCAGGAAGAAATACCCGTTCATCAATCCCCAGTTCGAAGAGCACGGTAACCCGGACCAATCTCAGAGATATCTATTGGAACTCAAGTCCGGCAGGGTATCGGACTGGGATATCGCTAATGTGCTCAACGAAGCACAGCATGAGTACGCGCCCTACTTGGAAAAAATCGACTTGCGGGCGATGGCGGAACAGGGGGTGCTCCAAATTCCCCCGAAAATGATCAACCCGGAGAGCCGCAACGTGATTGCATTGTCATCCACCGTCGATGCGGTGGCGTACAACAAACGGCTCCTGCCGCCGGAGTTGATCCCCAAGACCTGGGAGGACTTTCTCAGACCTGAACACAGCGGTCGGAAGTTTCTGGCGGACATCAGACCCAACAGTATAGCAGGCCTGGTTCCCGCCATGGGACTCGAGTGGGTCGAGGCTTACGCTCGCAAGTTGGCGGCGCAACAGCCGGTCTGGGTGCGCGGCCATACCCGTTACCTAAACGCCATGGCGGTGGGCGAGTACCGGCTTTTTTTTGGGGTTTACTATCATGGCGTCATGCGCCAGAAAAAAAAGGGGTCGCAGGATCTCGAAGTTGTGGTGTTAGAGCCCGTTCCGGTGCGCTTGACCGAGACCCATGCCATCGTCAAAGGCGCGCGCCGCCCGTACTCTGCGCTGCTTTTTCTTGAATACGCCTCCGGAGACGAAGGGCAAAAAATACTTTGGGAGGTGGAGCCGTTCAAATCTTCAATCTATTCCCCTGGGTCCAAAACCGAGGAACTGGTGCGCGGCAAAAAAACTTCCGTCATGGACTGGGACCATAATGCGAAGCAGCCTGGATATATGCAAAAAATCGGCGCAGCCTACGGGTTTCCCAGGGAAGAAAAGAAATAACCCCCATAGATCTCACCGCCGAGGCGCTGAGTACGCTGAGAAAATCGAATGGGGATTTCACTTCAACAAACCCTCTGCGACCTTTGCGTCTCTGCGGTGAATCAACGTCCGGAGATCTTGGCACGGTTTAATGAACTCCTGGTGTATCAATTTTGCTACAGGGTGTAGCAAGATAACTACTCTTTCCTTCATTAACCGGTTCCCTTCCTATGGCCCGCTTTAAAAAACTTGTCGAAAATTCAATAACATCACTCGTGCGAAGAAGTCCTTCGAAAACTGGCACCAAGGTTGCGGTAGGAGATTCTTTCGTAGTGTTTCGGAAATTCTTAGCATATTTCGACCATCATTCCGGCCAACCCCCGTGGAAACGGGGGGCGAGCCGGAATCCATGACCCCCTGTTTGTCTCCCCCTTTGTCGGGGACGGTCGCGACCGTCCCTTACGCTGGGGGTTCTGGAATCCCCCGTGGGAGAATGGCTGATCTTCCACGGGGCGGGAATGATGACGATGGACCGCCGATTTTGTAGACGAACTTTAATTTCAGGATAGTCGATTTTTGTCAGTGGGCAGTCGTAAGCACAAAAGTCAGGGGAGTAAAGCCATGAGTACAAGACTTTTCGGTCTGGTGCTGGCGACCATACTTCTTGCTACCCTCCAACCAGCTCAGGCGCAGCAGGCAACGAAGGTCCCGCGAATCGGATGGCTAGGTAGTGTTCCCATGCGCGGTGTGCCGGAGCGCCAGGAGGCATTCCGGCGGGGTCTCCGCGACCTCGGCTACGTCGAGGGGAAAAATATTGTCATTGAGTGGCGATCTGCAGAGGGTAAGGCTAACCGGTTTCCCGGGCTTGCCGCTGAACTAGTGCGTCTCAAGGTCGACGTCATCGTCACGGCCGGTGAGGGCGGAACCCGCGTCGCCAAGCAAGCGACTTCGACAATTCCCATTGTCATGGCGAGTGCTGACGATCCGGTTGGCAACGGTTTCGTCGCCAGCCTCGCACGACCTGGTGGAAATATTACTGGTTTGTCTCAGCTGTCCACGGAGTTGAGCGGTAAACGATTGGAGATACTTAAGGAGGTCGTCCCTACACTCTCCCGCGTAGCTGTCTTCGGGACTTCAACCGAAGTAGGCCAGGCGCAGGTGATGAAAGAGATCGAACTCGCCGCGGCGGCGTTGGGCGTCAAGCTCCAATACACCGACGTGTTAACTACCAAAGACATCGATCCCGCATTCCGTGCGGCAGTTAAGGGGCGGGCTGACGCGGTCTTTGAGACCATATCGGGCCCCATCCGCAGTGCGCACCTAAAAGAGCTTGCCGAACTCGCGGTCAAGCACCGGCTCCCGGTG
>DASWHT010000231.1:0-1654 GCA_036398075.1 Binatia bacterium
TCGTTGCAGGAGCCGATTCGGGCCGACTACTTCGGCACGAAGGCGTTCGCGACGATTCAGGGCGTCAGCCGCACCGTGACGACCATCGGTACTTTCATGGGACCGATATTTGCCGGTTTCCTGTACGATCTCACTCACAGCTATGCGATTGCCTTTGCCATATTCTCCATCGTCAGTTTGTTGTCGCTGCTGCTCATGTTCCTCGCTAAACGCCCGGCGTGGTAACAACTCCACCGGAGCCCCCTCGGTTGACAATTTTGCTCCCGGTTGTAGTAGGATCGCGCCAGTTCCCACCAAAAGGAGGCCAGCGCCATGAAAGCAGCGGTCTTGCACAAAGTTCATGATCCGATGACCATCGAAGATTTCGATATGCCGAAAATATCTGCCGACGAGGTGCTCATCAAAGTTAAGGCCTGTGGGGTCTGCCACACCGACTACAAAGTCATCGAAGGGCGCATCCAAAGCCGCATGCCGGCGATTATCGGCCATGAGGTGTCAGGCAGCATCGAGGAAGTCGGCAGCGGCCAGCGCGGCGCGTTCAAGCCGGGCGATGCCGTCATCGTTGGGACGCGATATCGTTGCGGGCACTGCCAATATTGCATCGCCGGCAGGGAAAATCTTTGCCGCAGCCGGCCCAATCCATCGTCGCTGACCCGAACGGATGGAAAAGAAATCTACCGCTGGAACGTCGGCGGATTTGCGCAATATCTTGCCCTGCCCGGATATATGGTTTTCAAGCTGCCGGAAGGCTTGTCTCTGGATGAGGCGAGCATCGTCGGGTGCCGCATGACCACGGCATACAACGCGGTGAAAAATGCCGCGGAGATCAAGCCCGGCGATTCCGCGCTGGTTATCGGTTGCGGAGGCGTCGGTCTCAACGCGATTCAATTCTTGCGCTGTTTCGGCGCCTTTCCGATCATCGCCGTGGATATTATCGAGCAGAAACTTGAAGCCGCGAAGAAATTCGGCGCGACCCACGCCATCAACGCGTCGAAGGACGATCCGGTAAAGGCGGTGCGCGACCTGACCGACGGCGGCGTGAGCAAAGCGTTCGAAGCCCTGGGCAACGTCAAAACGTCGGATCAAGTCATTCAAGCCACGAGACCCGGCGGTACGGCGACGATTATCGGCGGCTTGGGGAAAGTGCCCTTTACTATCAGCGACGGCAGCTTCACGATGCAAGAAATAAAAATCGCCGGAGTGGCGCTGCGCCGGCCCACGGATGTGATCGAAGTGCTGCAGATGGTGCGCGACAAGCGAGTGGACGTGTCGGGACTGGTTTCCAAGCGCTATCGCTTCGAAGAAATCAACGACGCTTTCCACGACCTGGAGGCGGGAAAAAACTTGATGGGCATCACGGTCTGGAACTGAGAGTCCCGCGCATGCAGGCTAGTGTAGTATTTCATAAAAACCTTTGCTAACCGTCCGTGGTGAGCCGGTCGAACCACGAAGTAAAAGGTGTTGAAAAGATTCACCCTTCGACGGGCTCAGGGCGAACGGAATATGTAAAGAAGCGTTCGAAACACCACGCTAGCATTTAGCTTGAAGGACAGAGTATGGTGGGTGAAACCGAGGGGCCAGGGGGGAGATGTCTAAAAGAGATTTGAGCCGGACGGTTCAATTCTAAGGACTGTCGGCTCATCAGCACAGGAGG
>DASWHT010000232.1:0-6600 GCA_036398075.1 Binatia bacterium
TTCAAGCAAATATCGACGACGAGATCCCACTCGCCGGGCTCGAGATCGACGATGCTTTTGGGCGGGTAGATTTGCACCCCAGCCGCATTGACGAGGATGTCGACCGTGCCCAGTCGCTTGACAACGTCACCGATGGCCGCAGCCACCTGCTCGTCTTTAGACACGTCCGCGGCAACTGCAATAGCCTTGACCTTCTCCGCCGGAAAGCTAGCCGCGGTGGCTTTCGCCTTGTCGAGACTAACGTCGAGTATCGCGAGTGCCGCCCCTTGATCGGCAAACCCTCGCGCGAACGCGCCTCCCAACGCGCCGCCGCCGCCGGTAACCACAACGACCTTATCCTTGAGTCCGAGGTCATTCATAACCAAGTACCTCTTCACCACGAAGATCTTAGCGCGGCAAAGCCGCAAGCAAAGAAGACATTTAACCGCAAGGAACACAAAGGGCACAAAGAAGAGGGGACTCACCACGAAGGCACGAAGTTCACGAAGTTGAAGAGTATAAATTTCCGAAACCTTCGTGTCCTTCGTGCCTTCGTGGTGAATATGCTTTTCTCTTCTGGCACATTTTTGGTTGCGGCTTTGCCGCGCCGGGCCCATTGTCGTTAATCTCTCGATTTCTTCAACTCCGCGACATAATCGCGCAGTCCGGCTTCTAACTTATACTCCGGATTGAAGCCCAACTCAGCGCGCGCCCGCGCGATGTCCATCCGCGGCCGCGCGGGCGTCAAATTGCCGCGGCTCATGCTGATTGCCGGGAAAAGATTTCTGAGCGCATTTTCGACGTCTTCCACCGTCGTGAGCGTGCCGGTGCCCAGATTGTAGACTTGATGCCGCAGGGGTGAGGTATGCACGGCCAATGCAATCCCGTTGGCAAGATCTTTGACATAGATAAAATCTACGGTCTCGTAGACATTTAGCAACACGGGCTTGCCAGCCATCGCATCCCACACCGCCTGTTGCACTGCGACGCCCGGGCCACCGGCGACGGAGTGGTAACCATACACTCCGGCGAAGCGCAGCAACGCCAGTTCGAATTTTTGTTTCGCAGCGTACGTTCTGAGCACATGCTCGCAGCCGATCTTCGAAGCATTGTAGACGCGCTCCCGGCAATCGATGGGCGAATCTTCACGGAGCAATTCCTTCGGATCTTCACCCGCATACACCGCCTGCGTGCTGGCATGGACTAACTTGCCCACACCGGCGAGGCGCACCGCCTCCGCGACGTTGATGGTGGCGACCAAATTTATCTGGAAGCCGGTATAAACATTATGGATGTTGGCTTCGCCCACGGAAGCCGCCAGGTGAATCACGCATTCGGGACGGACTTGCTGAAATGCGTCCACGAGCGCCGCCAAATCGCGGATGTCGCCGCGAATCACGGGCAAATCCCTTCCCGTCACATGCCGGACGTAATCCGGCCTCGGCGCGACTTCGAAAAATGTCACTTCATCGCCTCGCTCAAGCAGCTCTTTTGCCGTGTGCGTACCAATCAAACCCGCGCCGGTAATGAGAATCCGCATGTTCGCTCCTCTTCTCGACTGTTCAAGGTTCCACGTTCAACGAAAGCAACGGCCACTCCGTCAGGGTCTCGTCATAGTCGTGTTGAGCAGATTAAAAATTCCCTCTAATTCTCCCTTTACCCCGTGGAAGACGGTCGGTTACAGCACGAATGCCTGCATCGTTCATCTTCCACGGGGGAGACTTTTTATTCCCCCCAAAAAATAAATGACCCGATGGGGCGGTTGGGATCCTTGAGTCCCGACCGAGCGCGCACCACCGCATCGGCCACCGCCTCCACAGCTTCGTCCTGGCCGACGATGCGTTTATGCAGGTGCTCTGGAAGACGGAGAAGTTTGTCCTTCTCGCCTTCCCTCAACTTGGCGACGGGAATACCTGCCCAACGGGAAACCACCGAGGCGATATCGTCCTCATCGACTTCTTCTTTGAGCAGCTGCATGCCGCCCCGCTCGCTGAGCATTTGTTCTTCGACCGCCAGCTCGCGCTCCAGTTGCGCGGCCGTAGCGCTCAAGCGCCTGATAAGTCGCCTCGGGGTTCGGCGCGGTGACGCGTTGGCTACCGCGCACCCTTTTGATCGCGACCATGAGCCGCTCGCGGGTCAGCCCGACGGCCCGCAACAACCGGCTCACCGCATCGCGATCGTCATCGAGCATCGCCAGCAGCAGATGCTCGACACTGACATATTCGTCTTTGATCGCCTTCGCCTCATCTTCGGCCTGCGTCAACAAGCGCGCCAAACGCTGGGTGAAATAAACTTGTTGCGCTTCCGTGCCTGGCCCCGAAACCTGGGGCATTCGATTGAGCTCCTGCTCGACCCGTTCGCGCACCGCGCTTGGAGCGATGCCGGCTGCGGCCAAAATTCCCGCCGGCAAACCTTCCGCCTCTTCCAGTAAGGCCGCCAGCAGATGGGGCGTATCTATCCCCTGGTGATTCCGCCGCAAAGCCAGGGCCTGTGCGCGCCGGAGCGCTTCCTGCGATTGTTCGGTTAATCGGCTGAGATCCATGCGTGCTCCATTTCTACCTTCCTGCGCCAGTGTTTGTCACGAATGAAAATTACGGCGCGGTCATTTCCCAAGCCTGAGAAGGATCCCGATAGCAGAACGCGAATTTTATTTGTTTCAATCCTTGCGTCTGAGCGATTTGCTCATAGTTTACACTCGATAGCGTGTCGCTAAAGGCTCCTGCTTGTTGCATCGCCACGGAAAAACGCACAAAGCATACCAGCGGCTTTGAGTCCAAACAGACGATACTTCACCGCGCCAGCCGTGGCATACACTTTGCCACGTCACAAAAGTGGGATCTTCCGGATTTGGTGTGACAGAGTGTTCAGCGCAGAGACTTAGCGCGGCAGAGCCGCAACCAAAAGCCGGAATATCTCGCGCAAAGGCCGCAAAGGAAAAAAATGATTCCGAATTTGGCGCTCTTGGCGCGAGAATACTCCTAAGAACCTATAACTAAAAGGCAAAGACCACCGCTAAAATTTGCACGAGCCGCGAAAACTGTGAACTATAGCAATGCAAAAATTGACTTCGCGCCCGCTGCGCCTCAGCCTGGTAATTTGTGGCTGATCAGCGGTTAGCCGCAGGGTAGTCTTAAGACCCAAAAGTGAAAAATCGCCGTTTTCGAGGTGAGACGATGAAAAAACCTAGCTTTGGCCGAGTTTGCCGATCTGTTACGCCAGCAGCGAGAACATTACCTGCGAGAGTTTCGAAAAGCCAAAGAGGGGCTGGAGTCCATCGCCGCAGAGCGCGAAAGCGAGCTTGAAGAACATGCCCAGGAAGAACAGACGGCGCGTTATTTAAGCCGTCTCGACGACCGCACGCTGTACGAAGTGAAAGAGATCGACTCGGCCTTGCAGAGAATTCTCGACGGCGCCTACGGCGGATGTGAAAGCTGCCACCGAGCGATCGCGCAGGCCCGCCTGCGCGCCCTGCCGGCTACGCGCCTCTGCGCGAAGTGCGCCGCGCGCAATGAGGGTAAGCCCGGTGCGGCGCTTGTCGAAACGGAGACTTCAGCAGCCGCTTCAATCCCGGCGGATTTAACCCTGCTCAGCGACCGGGAACTGGCCGATGCGATCAACGAGCACCTGAAAGAAGACGGCCGTCTCGATACCGCGGAGCTGCGCATCGTGGTGCGCCGTGGCGTGGTCTTTCTCACAGGCATTCTCCCTAGCGAAACCGAACACCAGGTCCTGCGCCAGATCGTTACCGATGTTCTCGGACTCAAAGAGGTCGTCGATCACATTCAGCTAGAAACGCTGCTCTGGGAACGGGAGGGGCGCACCAGGGAGCCGGCGCCGGAGGTATCTCAACCCGGGCAAGAAGCGCCGGGCACCGAAGACATCGTCGAAAGCGCCGAAGAGGGCCAAGAATATGTCGCGCCGGCGAAGCCGATGGCGGAACCGGAGTGAGGCGATCACGGGCACGCCGTTACATCACGGCGGCGTTGCGTGTTGGGTTGGCTGAATGAAGCCGGATAAGCGGAGTCCTCACGCTGTAAACGTCCGTGAAATGAGCGTCGATGACATCGCGGCGGTTTACCGCCTCGGCCACCGGCTGTTCAAGAACCAGGAAGCCTCGACGTTCTACCGCACCTGGGACGCCTACGAAGTCACCAACAATTTCAATCAGGATCCTCACCTCACTCTGGTGGCCGAAGCGCGCAGGGGAAGGATCGTCGGATTCGCCCTGGGGACCACTTACGAAAACGAATCCGGCGGCTGGAAGTATGGCTATGTCCTGTGGATGGGCGTCAGTCCGAAATGGCAGGGAAGCGGCGTGGGCGCGGAGCTTTACCATGAAATGGAACGGCGCATGCACCAACAGGGAGTTCGCATGGCTTTCATCGACACGGCTCGATCCAATACCGGAGCGATCAAGTTCTTCAAACGCATGGGGTACGGAAAGCCGGAGGCCGAGGTCTGGATGAGCAAAATGCTGCAAAGGACACGTAGGAACAAGGACGGAGAGAAACTCATCACCCCGGTCCTGAGCGGGCGCCGTTCGGCGCCGCGGCGCAAAGGCACCAAGCGTTTGGGCGGGCGCAGAGCGCTGAGGTGATGGGGTCTCGGCGTTCAACCCGCCGCTGAAATCCTCACCTCGCTTTGCCGCAGGGTCTCGACTACATCTTCGTCGACGACCTGGGAAAAGTCTCTGAAGAACTGCCCGACGGCGTAGAATTCCGCCGGCACGTCCAAGCAGACCAGAGTGTCACATTCACGCGCAATCGAGCGCGCCGCCTGGGACGATGCGACGGCGACAGCGGAGATGAGTTTTTTGGGCTTCTTGGCGCGCACGGCGCGCAACGCGGTGATCATGGTCGCGCCGGTGGCGATGCCGTCATCGACAACGATAACGATGCGATCATGAGGATCGATGGGGAGGCGAGTGGGCGTGTAGAGGGCACGCCGCCGCCGAATCACCTCCAACTGCTCTTTTTTCTCCGCCTCAAGATAGGCGGCTCCGATCTCGGCCGCGTAATCCGCGAGAAACGCCGCGCCGCTTTCATCAACGGCGCCGATGGCCAGCTCCGGCTGTCCTGGATAACCGAGCTTGCGCACCAGGACGACATCAAGTTCACCACCCAGGGCATCGGCGATGATCTTTGCCATTGGCAACGCGCCGCGGGGAATTCCGAGCACCAGGGGATTCTTTCCTTTGTAACGGATCAGCCGCCGGGCCAACAATTCACCGGCATGTTCGCGGTTATTAAAAATCATGAGCGACCTCCCCTCGTCTACGATACTAACGGCTGCGCCACTGAAATTTTTTCTTCGCCGGCAGCTTGGGCTTGTTGTTGGGCCGCATCAACCTGGCGCGCCAGATCATGAATCGCTTCGGAAACAACGACTGAATAGTCGCCCGCCCGCTCAAGACCGCGCCGCCAGGCGGGCAGACGATTGAGTTCCTTTAGCGTCCGTTCGCGCAATTCCTTCAGAGGCACGGGTGGCGATACACGTCGGCCGCCCTTCATCACCAGCCGGATCAGCTTTTCGCCTTTTCTCTCTTCACCTTCCAAGCCAAGCACATCGCTCAGCATGCGAGCGTCATCGCCGTAGCTGCGAAAAACTTGCTTGCGCCCCGGCCAAAGCACTTTGCCCTCCGAACGCTTGCGCCGCGCTTTGCCGGCGTATTCAACTAACTTGTAAGCGCAATCCAGATAAGGAGCGTCGGCGGAAGTATCCATATGTGTGCCGATGCCGAAGCCGTCGATGGGCGCTCCTTGCTGCATTAGTTTCTCCAGTATGTACTCATCCACGCTGCCGCTCGCGAAGATCGTGGCGTCTTGGAGCCCGCCGTCGTCGAGAATGCGCCGTACTTTAAATGCATGCTCCGCCAAATCGCCGCTGTCCAGACGCACGCCTTTTATCTTGATACCGTCGAGCGCCAGCTTCGGCGCAAGCCTCACGACCCGCTCCGCCGCGGCTTCGGTATCGTAAGTATCGATGAGCAGAATCACATTCTCCGGCAACGAGCGAGCGAAATGCTCGAAAGCGACGGTCTCATCGTCATGCGCTTGCACGAAAGAGTGGGCCATGGTGCCGTACACGGGGACGCCAAAAAGTGGCGCCGCCAATACCGTCGCGCTGCCGGAAAATCCCGCAAGATAACTTGCCCGCGCAGCGAGCAGACCGGCCTCGGCGCCATGAGCACGACGCAAACCGAAATCGACCAACAGCTTGCCCGGTGCCATCAAGACCGAGCGCGCGGCTTTGGAAGCGATCAAAGTTTGAAAGTGAAGCAAATTGATCAGCCGGCTTTCAATCAACTGCGCCTGCGCGATGGGCCCGGTCACGCGCAGGATCGGTTCGTTGGGGAAGAATACCGTCCCTTCCGGCATGGCGTGAACGTCGCCGGTGAAGCGGAAATTTTCCAGGCAACGAACGAAAGCTGGACGAAAAGCGCCATGACTCGCGATCCATTCGAGCTCCGCAGGCGCGAACTGCACGGTTTCAAGAAAGTTTAATGCCTGCTCAAGTCCCGCCGCCAGCAGGAAGTTTCGTTGCGCCGGCAGCTTGCGTACGAAGAACTCGAAAACCGCGGTCTGCTCCATCCCCTGGTCGAAATACCCCTGGAGAATGGTG
>DASWHT010000233.1:0-3344 GCA_036398075.1 Binatia bacterium
CTTGCTTTTGGTCGAGAAAAGCGATGAGCCCGAGTTTCAGAATAATTTCGACACACTGGACCGTGTCCTGCGAGAGAACAAAAAAGAGGTGAAGAGCATTCGTTACGATCGCGGCGGCGGCCATAAACTTTTCCATAGCGCCGGGTATTACTTGCAAGATGTCAAGGGGTTCCTGCACGAGAAGCTGGGCGGCAGATGAAAGAGAATTGGATATGAACTCCTAACACCAAGATGAAGCTTGTTATCTTTGATCTGGACGGGACGTTGACGGGAACAAACGAGGTTGATGACTTGTGTTTTCCGCGGGCGTTCGCTGAGAATCTGGGCGTCATCGACTTGAACACGGATTGGTCAACCTATACGCACTCAACCGATACCGTGGTTTTTCAGGAATCATTCGCACAAAGATTTCGGCGGCAACCAACCCCCGATGAAGCTAAATCATTTGAACAGCGCTTCGTGGAATCGCTGGCGGAACTTTACGCCTCGCACCCGGCAATGTTTGCCGAGGTCCAAGGTGCAACTGCTCTGTTGAATCAACTCGAGCAAGACTCCCGGTGGGCGATCGCTATCGCTACCGGATGTTGGAAGCAATCGGCCGACTTCAAAATTGACGCGGCCGGGATCCCAGCCACCGGCTTACCTATGGCGTTTGCCGAGGATGGGCCTTCCCGGGAAGCGATTGTCGAAGCCGCGGTAAGGCGAGCAATTCTCCACTACAGGCGGCAATACTTTGAGCGAATAGTTTTGGTCGGAGATAGGATTTGGGACTTAAAAACCGCCCAAACACTCGGGTTGCCATTTGTCGGCGTGGCAGACGGAGAGCCGGCTGAACTCCTCCGTCAGGCCGGCGCCAGTCATATGGTAGAAAACTTTTTGAACGGTCCATGTTTTATGAGAACCCTTGACGAAGCTAGAGTGCCATTGAAGACCTGAGCACTCGAGTATTCGCGCTCTTGCTTTTTTGCATAGCCGCGCCTTCGTTCGGCGCCAACGGTGATTACCCTGGAAAATCATGGGAACGGCTGAGCGAGCCTGAAGAACTCGCTTCATTGCGCGGTCCAAGCCGACCGTTGAATGTTGTGCCATATGGCATTATGATTAGTGCCATAAGAGTTTGAGCCAAGGAGACTTAACAGATGCTATCTATGGAGTCATTAGTGGAAGCGCTTGGCGGCCGGAAGGTCTTAAAGTGCCGAATCGTAAAGTTGGATGATCTCAGGGAGGCCGCGAAATCAGGATTACCTTATGCCTCTCTGGAAACGGTAATCGGCAAACTCCGCCTCGGTCGCGAGGAGGCTGCGGCCGTCCTCCATTTGCCGCAGCGCACAATCGCCCGCCGCAAAAAGGAGCAGAGGCTCCAGGCCGATGAATCGGATCGGGTGCTACGACTAGCGCGAATCGGCGCCCAGGCATCAGCGACTTTAGGGAATGAGGAAAAAGCAGCCAAGTGGCTGCGAAGACCCAACCGAGCACTCGGCAACCGGACTCCGCTTGAACTTCTCGACAATGATATCGGCAGTCGACAGGTTGAAGAAATTCTTGCTCGAATGGAGCACGGCAGCGTAAGCTAGTGCGGGTCTGGCGAATCTGTTTGCGCAGGTACCGGCGTTTTGATGGCGAGGGCGCCCGCCTCTATGGCGGACGCTGGAACCACGCCGGAACTTCTCTCGTCTATACATCCGGCTCGTTGTCCCTTGCCACCCTTGAACTTTTCGTCCATGTGGACATCGACATAGCACCGGCCGGATTGATCGCGATTCCGGCGGAAGTCCCTGATAACCTAAGAATTGACACACTTGATCTTTCAAGCCTGCCGAGGAACTGGCGAGCCTATCCCGCGCCGGAGGCGCTGAAAGATATCGCCACAGCTTGGATCAATAATTCTGCAACGGCCGTATTGGCCGTGCCCTCAGCCGTGATTCCCAGCGAGAGGAATTACCTCCTTAATCCGAAGCACCCGGAGTTCAGACGCATTCGCATCGAGAATTCGATACCCTTCGAATTCGACTCACGCATGTGGAAGTGACATAACGCGCGCGCCGTTTAATTTCGCAATTTGAATCTGTAGAGGGAGGCTGCTTGTGAACGAACAACGAGTTTCGAGTTCTTAGGACGAGAAATATTGCCTATTGCCTTTTGATGCCCAACCACCCGTTACGCATGTTTCACGCCGTATGCTACATTCAGAAACTACGATTATTTTTTGGAGATTCGTAGATGAAGCAGGATCTATCGCCCATTGATTTTGAACACCCTCAGGGTCTTCTCTCGTTAGCAAAAAACGTCGGGATCAAAGATAGCACCCTCGACTTGACCGTTATTTATTCGACCGTGCGTGCCCGCGCGGCGGCGATGTTTACGCGCAACCGCTTTCCCGGCGCGCCGGTGATTGTTGGGCGGAAGCATATTGCCAACGGTTTTGTGCAGGCGCTGGTGATCAACAGCAAGAATGCTAACGTGGCAATGGGCAAGCAGGGGATCGACAATGCGATAGAGACTTGCCGCATCGTCGGAGCGGAGCTGGGTGTCGATTATCGCGACGTCCTCCCCTTCTCTACCGGTGTCATTGGCCGCCCGCTGCCGATGGACAAGATACGCGCCGGCCTGCGCGGCATTCGCAACGAACTTCAGCCGAACAATCTCAAACTCGCCGCCGAAGCGATTATGACCACCGATAAGTATCCCAAATATTTTTCCAGGCGGGTTGGCGCCGCGATCATCGCCGGCCTCGCCAAAGGCGCCGGCATGATCGAGCCTAACATGGCTACGATGCTTGTCTATCTAATGACCGACGCCGAGCTTCGCACCAAGTCGCCGTGTCCGATGTTACGGCGCGTAGTGGGCCGGACCTTTAATTCTATGAGCATCGACACCGATACGAGCACGAGCGACACCGTGGTTCTCATGGCCAACGGTCTTGCGGGTCCGGTGAATATTCGGGAGTTCGAAGCCGGACTATTCGAAGTCTGCGAATATCTGACGCGCGAGATCGCCCGCAGCGGCGAAGGCGCGACGAAACTGATTACAGTCGACGTGAATGGCGCGAAGACGACAACCCAGGCCAAACGCATTGGCAAGTTCGTGGTGAACTCCCCGTTGGTCAAGACGGCGGTTTACGGCTGCGACCCCAACTGGGGCCGGGTGATCATGGCGGTGGGCAAGAGTTTTGATACAACTATCGAACCCCGCAAGGTTACGATCGGCTTCGGCGACACACATGTTTTCAAAAAAGGTTCACCCGTCGATTGCGATCTCGAAGCCTTGCGCGCCTATCTCGGCCAAAAAGAAGTCTCGATCAGCGTCGATCTCGGCATCGGAAAAGCATCGGCGCGTGTGTGGGG
>DASWHT010000234.1:0-8842 GCA_036398075.1 Binatia bacterium
AATAAAGCCTCCCGATTCAAGCGTCTGAAATTTCTCCTGATCGGGCGCATAGACAAAAAAATTGCGCCGCATGCCAATGACCCGTGGGACCCGGTCCTGGTATTTTGGCTCTACGTAGCGAGCCCATAGATCCTGGGGCTCATGATGGTGAGCATCTGCATCGATGACCTTGAAACCGTTCCACATTGATATTTCCTCCAGATATTATGTCGCGCGCGCATAGGCACGAGGCGAGAGGGGTCAGTCTGATCCTTCCTTCGCGCGCCTCACGCCTTCCGCCTCACGCCTATTGCTTAGACCGGACCCGCGCCAGAGTCCGATCGATGCTTTCCCCTATCTGCTCGGCGAGCTGAAACGTCTTCGAATCATCCGAGCCCTTGGCCTCGCCGAAGAATTGAGCTGTTTGTTTTTGAGTTTTCAAGAAAGGCTGGGCCTTGTCGAGAAAATCTTCACTGTACTTGTTCCGCTTCGCGACCTTGAAGCTCACCCGGGAAATGAGCTTGGCGGTAGCGCCACTGCCGCACCGAGCGCAGGTTACGGCGTGGTTATCAGACCCGACGCGCAGGATAAGGACCTCGGTTACTGCTTCACATTTTCTGCAGCGGAACTCGAACAATGGCATGAGGTGTCCTAAAATATTCCTTTCAGCTACTGAACCTTATATTCCTTCGCCGCGTCTTCGTTGAGTTCGAGTCCCAGGCCCGGCCTGTCGGTTAAAGTCACCCAACCGTTCACTGGATTGGGTGGATCTTTGTAGATGACGTTAGCGGCCAACCAGTTAGGCACACGAAACTCGGTTCTCCATCCATTGGGGACAGCCCCATGCAAATGAAGGTCGTAGTAATCGCCGTTGCCAATCGGAAGATTGAAAGCCTGAGCCACAGCCGCCACCTTCATGCCCATCGTAAAGCCGCCAACGGCGCCGACATGGGGTTGCAAAAAGTCGACCGACCGCTCCGTGGCTAATTCACATAATTTGGAGAAATTCTCTCGTTGTCCGGCGCCGATGGGAATACTCGTACGTTTGCGCAGCTCGGCGAGCAAGCGAGTATCGTTGTACAAGATAGGTTCCTCGAACCACATCAGGTTATAGGGCTCTAGACGCTTGCACCAACGAAGCGCCGCGTCGAACTTCATCAGGCAATTGGCATCGACCATCAACTCAACGTCGTCGCCAACGGCCACCCTGACAGCCCTGACGCGGGCTTCATCTTCGGCCGGATTTTCTTCCCGGTGCTCGATACTGGCGCCGGAACTGTCCACCTGGCCGCGAATGTTTAACCGGCCCACGACGATCTTGAGCCTCTTGTGCCCCTGCGCCACGAAGTGTTTGGCCGCTTCAACCAATTCTTCCCGCGAGTAATTCCTGAAGCCATACGTGAAGTAGGCCGGCACGGATTTTTGCGCGCCCCCCAGCAGACGCCAAACAGGGATATTGAAGTACTTTCCCTTGATATCCCAGAGGGCGACGTCGATGGCGCTGACGGCAAAGCTCCATACCCCCGCATGGGCCCGGGTGTTGAAGTTCCACAACATCTGCTGCATCAGACGCTCGGTATCTAGCGGATCTTTCCCTTTGAGAAATGGAGCGAGATCTTGCTGGATAAACGAAACGGCGGTCCGCAGCATCGTGCCGCTGATCTGAGAGATCCCGATAATTCCATCGTCTGTTTTGACCTTCAGCAGAGTAACCGATTGGAACATCGGCGATTTGAACAACGGCGGCGAGACCGGAATGTTGGCGAGCTCAAGTGTTTCTATTGCAGCGATTTTCAATGGCGCCTCCTTTTATTTAATTTGCATGGCGGCCGACGAAATCGAGGACCGTGCGGTTGAAGAACTCGGGACGCTCCCAGTAGGACGAATGTCCGCACTCGGCTACGACCACGACCTCGTTGTCGGGGACATGGCGCGCGATCATCCGCATGATAGACGGGGGGGTTGCCAGGTCAGCCGCGCCAGCCATCAGCAGCGCCGGAACTTTCAAGGTCTCCAGCTTTGCCGGCGTAACCACGTTGGCTACCTTTTGCCGGGCTCCCTTGCCGGTCTCGGACTTGTGGTTGAGCTCCTTCCATCGCTCGACGCCCTCGGGGTTGGCGGCGCGGTACGAAGGACCGAGTTCCCAATACCACCGCGGCAGGCTTTCCGTCTCCTTGGGCCTGATTATGGCGGCTGTCTCGGCGATGTAGCCGTTGCGCGCGGCGAGATTGTTGCTGGATACGGTCAGGCTCAGCAGCCGCTCCGGGTGCGAGAACGCATAATCCGTGGCGACGCTGCCGCCGGCGGCCGAACTCACCGCGTGAAACCTCGCCACCCCCAGCAGTTCGATCAGGTTGTGCAGATCTTCCGAGCCGATCCCTGGGTTGTCCTCGGCGGCCAGATCGGAGTTGTAATAGTTGCGGCGCGAATATGCGATCACGCGATAGCCGGCCTTGGCGAACACCGGTTGCTGGTATAGCCAAACCAGCGCGCTGCCCGACGCCGGATGCAGGAACACGACTGGAGTTCCGTCACCGCCGGTGTCCCAATACCCAAGGCGAGTGCCCGGGAGTTTAGCTATTCCTTCCTTAGCCGGCACCTGCTGCGGAATTGGAACGGGTATCATGGGATCGTCGATCTGTTGTGTCATCATCTTTCCTCCTTTTACCGCATTGGTCACTATTTGCGACGGCCAACAGCGGCGTGATTATGGTATACTACTTGCACCTGTCTTTAGTCGAACCGATCGAGCGAAAATATATTGTTGAAGCACTTTGCCCGTTTTTGATAGAAGATGTGGTTGGCTGCTGCGCCGAGCGTCAAATTTTTCAGTTTGGAGGAAAACGAAATGAGATTTATCCATCGCGCATTGCCGGTAATTTTATTCGGCTTATTAGTTTGCGGATTCGAACGCGACGCATGGGCGGAAATCGGCCAGATCAAGAACGTCTCGGGGCAGGTGTCAGTGTGGCGTAACAATGTGCAACAAATTGCCAAGGCTGGCGATCTGCTCGAACAAGCGGATGTGCTGACAACGGGTGCCAATAGCTCCGTCGGCGTCACTTTCATCGACAATTCGCGGTTATCGGCCGGGCCGAATAGTCGGATCGAGCTCAAACAGTTTCGCTTCGATCCAACCACCAACAACGGTGAATTTCTCGCCGATATGCAACGCGGCACCCTCGCCATTGTGTCCGGGCAAATCGCCAAACGATCCCCCGATGCCATGAAAGTCAAAACTCCGACGACGATCCTCGGCGTACGGGGCACAACCTTCGCTGTAAAGGTGGAGGAGTAATCGGTCATTCACATATGCGTAATGTCACGGCTCTTCCGGGTTTACTGTGAAGGAGTATTCACCACGGAGGCACAGAGTTCGCAGAGTTCGGAGTATTTTTTAATCAAAAACTCTTTACTCCGCGCCCTCCGTGGTTCGGCAGGCTCACCACGTCCTGAGCTCGTCGAAGGACGCGCCTCCGCGGTGCAATCTCCGAGTCCTTGCGCTGAAAAAGCATTGCCCGGGTTAACCATACGGAAGCCTGAAGATCCAATGTCACTGCTGTATTCTTGCCTTATCGTCGCGGCGTCCGCGCTGCTACTTGCCAGCTGCGCCAGTGTCAAAACCTTCGTCGTCCTTCTACCTGAAGAGACCGGCGTACCCAGCGCCGTGACCGTCGGCGAGGGCAACCGTCAAGCGATTCTAGAAGTCCCGCTGAGCGCGGCGTCCGTCGATGCGCGCGGAAACGTCGAAAAGTCAACCGTCACAACGGAAGAAATCAATCGCACCTTCGCCGACGCCCTCGCCGCGCAACCACCCAAGAGCATCAGCTTTACGCTCTATTTCGACACCAACAGCACGGAAGTAAGCGCGGCTTCGCGGCCCGCGTTGGCCGAGCTCCTCGCCGAGGTGGCTAAACGGGCCGCGGTCGAAGTGCAGGTCACGGGACACACCGACCGCGTCGGCACGGACACCGAGAACGACCGCTTGTCATTGGAGCGCGCCGAAGCCGTGCGCGCCATGCTGATTCAAAGGGGCATTAAAGCGAGCTTCATTCGTGCCGTGGGGCGCGGCGAACGAGAACCATTGGTAGCCACCCCGGACGAACAACCGGAAACCCGCAATCGGCGCGTTGAAGTTATCGCGCGCTAGTTTTCGCCCGGCGGCGCCGTGAAGCGAAGGGCCATAATCGTAATATCGTCCGACACCGGCGCGCCCTGGGTAAAACGCTTGACGTCCGCGTAGAGTTTTTCACAGACAACCGTGGCGGTGTGAGCCCGCCCATTCCCGGAAAAACATTGCAGCAGCCGGGCCGCGCCATACATGTTGTATTGCTGA
Organism: Binatia bacterium; assembly: GCA_036398075.1. GTDB lineage: Bacteria > Desulfobacterota > Binatia > UBA9968 > UBA9968 > DATACQ01. Next base: position 4,316 of record DASWHT010000234.1, read on the forward strand.
TCCGCGGCTTCGGTAATCCCATCGGTCATCAAGAGCAAAATATCGTTGGGCTCAAGCTTAATCCGTCCAGGCTCGTACGGAAAGTCATCGATGACGCCCAGGGGTGGTCCGCGGGCGTCTTCCAGGAATTGCGGCGGCTGATCGACGCGTAAAAGGACCGGCGCGTCGTGACCCGCATTGCACAGATCCACTTCGCCGCTGCGGACGTCGATAACGCCGAGCACGGCGGTGACAAACATGAACGCGGGATTGTCCCGCGAAATGTCTTCGTTGACCGAGCGCAGCAATTGCCCCAGAGGGACTTGTTCACGCCGCGCCAGGCTCTTGCAGAGCGTCTTGGTTAAGGCCATGAAGAGCGAAGCGGGCACGCCCTTTCCGGAAACATCGCCGATTAGAAAGCAAAAGCGATGATCGTCGAGCATAAAGCCGTCGTAGAGATCGCCGCCGACTTCTTGCGCGGGCTCGAGCATGGCGAAAAATTCCACGTTGGCCGGCAGCCCTTCGATTGCCTTGGGGTCGGGCAACATGCCCATTTGAATTTCGCGGGCAGCGCGCAATTCTCCGGCGATACGGAAACGCTCGACCCGCGCCGCTTCCAATGCCGCGTCGAGCTCACGCCGGCGCCGATCCGACGCCGAGAAGCCGGCCGTAAGCAAGAGTGCGACGATGAGACCGTTGCCCGCCGCCGGCAAAGTAGGATCGTAAAGAACGCTGAAGTGCTGAAAAGACAACCAACTGACCAGCCCCAGTACCACGGCGCCGGCGAGATAGATCACCACGCCGTAAACCGGCGCAAGCCGCGGCAGAAACAAAATCAGCAGCAGCGCCAGTACCACGAAGCCCAGTAACTCCAGCCAGCGCGCGTGGACCGGCCGCTTTAAGCGCGTTCCGTCGAGGATGTTTTCAATCAGCTGGGCCTGAATATCGACGCCATCCATTCGCGTCGCCACCGGAGTGGCCGCCACATCACTGATCCCCACTGCCGTTACGCCGATGAGCGCCACTTGATTGGCCAGCGCGCCGGGCCCCAGCTCGCCGCGCAGAATCGCCGCGGCCGGCACCCGCCGCGCCGCATAAGCGGGAGAATAGCGGAGTCGAATCCCGCCATCGGCATCCGTCGGAATAAATGAGGTGCCGAGCTGGATGCCAAGCATCCCTGCGGCGCTGCTTTGAACGGTGTAGTAGGTTTCGCGCGTGGCCACGCGCAGGAGCTCCAGGGCAAATGCCGGCGCCGGCTCGCCGCGCACTGCGATCACGAGCGGCATGGCGCGCACGACGCCATCCCCATCGCGCGTGTCATTAAGATAGCCGAGTCCGGCGGCCGCGGCTTCCAGCTCCGGAATATTGCGCAGGTGGTCCTTAAAGGATGTCAAATACGGCAGCGGCGATTCCCCGGCGACCACCACCGGAGTTTGCTTGCGGCCGGCAACATCTTGCGCCAACTCCTCGGTCAACGCCGCCCGCGAGATCACCGACGGCAGCTGGCGCAATGTGTCTGCCAAAACAGCATCGTTGGACGGCAGCGAAGAGAGCGCGCCGCGCAACGCTTCGCTCAGATCCTTTCTGTCGCTGACAACCTTAGCCGGCGATAAATCATCCGCTTCCGGCATGATCATGTCGAGTCCGATGGCGACCGCGCCCAGACGATGGGTTTCCTCAATGAGCCGCGCCAAGCGGGTGCGCGGCCATGGCCAGCGCCCGAAAACGGCCAAGCTTCGATCATCGACGTCGACGATGACAACCTTATTATGGGAGATTTGCCGTGGCATGAGCCGCTGGTGGGCATCGAAAAGGAGATTCCGCACCGGGCTCCACGCTTGTTCACCGGCCCCTTGCTGACAGAGCGCGAGAATCAGCAACAAGCCAGCCGCGGCGGCTCGGCCATGCCCCGCGCTCAAGCGCACGATCCATAGTTTCGACGACCAGCCGCGCGCGGCGCAGTGTTCGAGACCGTCTTGGAGCGCCGCCACGAGCTTACACTTCGAGCGCTAAACCGTCGTAAGCCGTGGAAACCTGGAGCAGATGATCCTCGCCTACGATTTCGGCGTAGCGCCGCGTTTCTCCGAGCACAGAGTGAATCGTTTCGTCGCCGTAGGCCGGCTCGTGATGAAACATGCAGTAGTGCTTGGCTTTGGCGCGCAAACAAAGGTCGACGCCGACCACGTTGCTCGAATGTCCCCAATCTTGCTTCGCGTTAATCATCTCATTGAGCGAATACATGGCGTCAAAAACCACCAGATCCGCGTTGCGATAGAAATCGATCATCGCTTGGGTCTCTGTTTCCGATTGCAACTTGTGCTCGGCGTCGGTCGAATACACGAACGCTTTGCCGTCCTTTTCAAAACGGTATCCGTAGGAATCACCGGGATGAGGTTGGAGCTTTGCTTTAACGCGCAGGCCGTCGTTCTCGTACCAACGCCCGGTTTCCAGGTGGACGAAACTGATATTCGCCCGCAACTGATCCCAATCGACCGGAAAACAGGGGTCGGACTGCTGGCGGCGAAACGCTTCTTCGAGGACGGCGAGCGAATGGCCGCCGTGAATTACAATCGTATTGCCGGGAATATAGGCGGGCGTGAAAAATGGGAAACCCATGATGTGGTCCCAATGCACGTGCGACATGAAGAAGTTGTAAACCTGCGGTTGGCCCGGGCCAGCTTTCTGCATAACTTGCTGGCCAAAACAACGCAGGCCGGAACCCATGTCGCACAGCATGTAATGCGCGCCGCCGATGATCTCCACACAGGAAGAATTGCCGCCGTAGCTATGACGGATGGAGAAGTCGAGTTCATCGTCAATAAAACGCTCTACGGCCGTTTCGTCGTCAAACCGCCGGCCATTGGCTTTGAGCAAGGCCTGTTTGATTTTTTGACGTATTACCGCGCCGTCCGGCCCAACCGGCAGTGAGCCTCGCGTACCCCAAAAATGCACCCGCATCGTTCCTCCCCAATCGACGCTTACATCGCCGCTGGATCGCTTGCCATCTAACGCTCCGCCCGCACAATCAAACGTAATATATTCCGGTTTCCCTCCCGCTTGTAGCTCGCCTCGTCAACCATGGCGCGGATCAGCGGCACGCCGAGGCCGCCCGGCTCACGCTGGTCGAGGTCTACCGTGAGATCCGGCGGCGGCTGAGCGAGAATGTCGAAGGGACGGCCGCAGTCGATGAATTCCAGCAGCAACCGTTGCGCATCGACGCGCCGACAACGAAGCTCCACCTGTCCCGGTTGATCGTCATAGCCATGGCGGCAGATATTGGTGACAACCTCTTCCACCACCAGCTCGATTTCACACAATCGCGACGGTGTAAAGCCAGCTTCGACGGCACGCGCGGCGACAAACTCAGTGCACTGCAACAGAGCGTCGATTTTGGCGGGAACGATCAGGCTCGCACTCTCGGCGGCTGGCATCGCTTTGCTAGTGGCGTTCATAGGCAGCGGCGGCGGCGGGAGAAATTGCTTCCAACGCCGCCCGCACTGAGGGAAATACTTCAAACACGGTATCAAAACGGCTAATGCGGAAAATCTCCTGTATCGTCGGCTGCAGCGCCGCCAACACCATTTTGCCATTTTGCTGGCGGCACCGTTTCGCCGCGATCATGAGCACGCGCAGCCCGGCGCTGCTCATGTAAGCTAAACCGCTGCAATCGAGCAGCAACTTCTTCTCTTCGCCGGTGCACCCTTCGACTTGCGGCAACAATTCGCTTTCAAACACCGGCGTCGATATATGGTCGATGCGCCCCTCGACTTTGACCAGCGCGACGTTTGCGAGAGCCTTTATTTCCATAGCGCCACCTCATTTCGATAGGCGAATTAAGGACGGTTTGCAAACCCGCAATGACCGGCAATCGCGGCCTGCCGCGTGCCGTACCCTATGACAGAGAACCAGGAGTGTCAACTTATTGGGAGTCCGCGGAAAACCGAGCGTCTCATCTTAGCCTCGCTTCGGCCAAAGAACGGATCGGCTTCCAATCGGGAGTTTCCTGCCATTTGAGATCCGGAAAAGTCCACGTCGATGTCAGGATTAGGAGATACGGGACTAGAACCGCCGGATAAGCTTTGAACGACTGGAACGTTTTGAACGGGAGCGAAGCGACATAAATGGGTTGCAAGCGATTCTGAACTTTGGGATATCATCAATGGGCGTTACGGAGCAGACCATAATCCGCGCGTAAAGTCGTATCTATCTGTTAACCTGGCCGTCGAGAAGGCGGTGGGTGCGAGGCGAAGCGAGGGCTCGCACCGGAGCGTACATCGGCAGTACGTGAGGATGCGAGTCCGACGTGACAACGAAGCAAGCGCCCCTTATCGGATCAGGGCAGTACAATATCACTGGCAAAGGACGAAACGATGGCACAAGCAGCAGCGAATAACGGCACGAGATGGGACCTGCAAGCGGATGTCATAGTCATTGGCTCAGGAGCGGCGGGGCTTCCCGCCGCGATCAAGGCCGTCGAGGGCGGGGCGTCGGTCATCGTAGTCGAGGCGAATTACGACGTCGGCGGGCACGCAATCTTGAGCGGCGGCC
>DASWHT010000235.1:0-4516 GCA_036398075.1 Binatia bacterium
CACGGCGGACTTGGGCTGATGAAGGAGTTGCCCCTCGAATGGTGGTATCGCCAAATTCGCAGCACGCGCATCACCGAAGGCGCCAACGAAGTCCTGCGCTGGCGCCTGGGCCAAAACATTATCCGTTCGCATGTTTGAACGGGGCGATTAATTCAGCGCGGCCGAGCCGCAACCAGCGTCGGGTTCAAGTAGTTCAAGCCGTCGGAACAATCCGGAAATCGTTTTGAACGACTTGAACCAGAAGCAATCAGTTTACTTGGGCGCTTTGTGAGCTTAAGCGCTCCGTTACGCGTACGAGCGGATTATATTCTGACCGAGGCGCCAGCGCAGGACTTCGTTGGCGCCTTCGGTGATGCGCGTGCTGCGAATTTGGCGATACCACCATTCGAGGGGCAACTCCTTCATCAGCCCAAGTCCGCCGTGCACTTGAATTGAGCGGTCCACCACCCGGCTCGCCATCTCGGTGGCCATGACCTTGACCATGTAGGATAGATTTCGGACGTCCTCGCCTTGATCCTGGCGCCATGCGCACTCATAGACCATGAGCCTTGTTGCATGCAGCTCCATCGCCGAGTCGGCGATCATGAATTGGATCGCCTGGCGATCGGCAAGCGGCCGGCCGAAAGTCACGCGAACTTTTGAATACTCGATCATCATATCAAGGGCGCGCTGCGCGATGCCGACAGGACGGGCGCCGTGGCCTCTGATGCGGCCTTCACTGATCCACTTCTGCGCAAGTGAAAAACCGCCGCCTATCTCCCCGATGACATTGGCCGCCGGCACCCGAGCATTCTCGAACAGAATCTGCCAAGGCGCCTCGCCCATCATGGTTGGCCACTGCCGCTCCAACGTCACTCCGGGCGACTTGAGATCGACGGCAAAGCAGGTAATCCCGCCACGGGCGCGCTTTGCCGGATCGGTGAGCGCCATGAGCTGGACATAATCGGCGCGGCCCGCCGCCGTGATAAAGCGCTTGGTGCCGTTGACGACGAAGTTATCGCCCTCGCGCACGGCGCGCGTGCGCATATTGGCCGGATCGCTGCCGGCGTCCGGCTCGGTCTGGGCGAAGCAAAAGCGCATCTCGCCGCGCAGGACAGGCTCCAGGAAGCGTTTTTTTTGTTCCTCGTTGCAGTGAAACAGCACCGGGCGCACTTCCGGGCCGAACAATTCCAAACTGCGAAAGGGCAGCGACGCGGCGCGGGCGATCTCTTCATGAATGATGCAGCGCGGCAGCAGTCCAAGCCCCGCCCCGCCGTACTCTGCCGGTACGTCGAGCATCCAGAGCCCCATCGCTTTGGCCTTTTCCTGAAGCGGTTTGAGTAAATGCTCCGGCATCGGTCCCTCGCTATCGTGACGGTACTCGCGCTCCAGCGGTATCAATTCTTTGTCGACAAAGCGGCGCACTGTGTTTTTCAGAATTTGCATTTCTTCAGGCAGATTAAAGTCCATGGTGTCCCCTTCCCCTGCGTAATGACCGGAAGCTAGTCGATAGAGAGCCGCCCGGTCAAGGGCGGGCCCTGGTTCAAGTCGTTCAAGTCGTTCAAATCGTTCAAGCCGTTCAAGCCCCCACCCTTCGACGAGCTCAGGGCAGGCTCTCTGTCCTCCCCCGCGTCGCGGGGGAGGATGAAAGAGGGGTTGGGACGATTTGAAATATTTGAACGGCTTGAAGTGTCATGAAGGACCGACCCGTTGAGCTTGAGCCGCCGTCCGAAACATAGTAAGTTTCGACTAACGGGATAAGACATGGCTCATACGGGTTCGTCTATGGATCCAATCGATTCCTCGACAAGTTCCAAGTTTGGACCGGACAAGCTGCTAGCCGAAACCGTTGTCCTGACGCGCTTGGATAAGGCCGTCGGTTGGGCGCGCAAATATTCGCTCTTCCCATATCCGTTCGCCACGGCTTGTTGCGCGATGGAATATATGTCTCTCTCCATGTCCCCCTATGATATCGACAGGTTCGGCGCGCTCCTGCCGCGATTCAGCCCGCGGCAGGCCGACTTGTTGATGGTCATTGGCACGGTAAATCATAAACTATCACCGGTGCTGAAACGGGTTTACGAGCAAATGTCCGAGCCTAGATGGGTCATGGCCTTCGGCGCCTGCGCGGCGAGCGGCGGTTTTTACGATAATTACGCAACGGTGCAGGGGATTGACAGAATCATTCCGGTCGACGTCTACGTCCCTGGCTGTCCGCCGCGGCCGGAGGCCGTCCTGGACGGATTGATGGAGCTTCAGGGGCGAATCTCCAGGCAAAAACAGCCGTTATAAGCGAGTTCAGGTTTCCAACCTGGTCGTTGTGGTCTGCACTCGCCGAGCCAACAAAATTTCCAGAGATGAGTGATACGGACAAAACTGCTCCATCGGTGCCAAGCGACCTGTTCCATCACGGCGTGATCACGAAGCTTTTTCCTTCTAACAATACCGGCTTTGTGCGCATCGAAAGCGGCCGGGAGGTGCCTTTTTCATACGAGTTTGTGCTTCTCTGCGGCGCGGCAAAGACCGTTCATGATCTGAGAGAAGGGGAATCCGTAGGCTACGATTTAGGCTGGACTCCCAGCGGCCTGAGGGTCACCAAAATCAAAACCTACCCGCCAGTTGGCGCGGGTGAGAAGTCAAATTCAGAACGGCAAGGAACTCAAGGTGAGAATTTGCCGTCCTAGTATCTCGCCGACGAAGACTCCCAAAAGCGCCATATAGAAAAGTCCCGTAGCCGCCATAGTGTGCGGGATCAGCAGCGTGCGCCAAATCATCCAGGACAGAACCAGCGGGGCGGCCTGTCCTACTACGATACGCGTCACCAGCAGAGTCGAGTGATTCGCCCAAAGCATTTTCAAGCTCGCCAGGGTGCTGGTCGCGCCGGCGAGATAAATCCATAGCGCCAAGAGCATTAGAAAGCCGCTTTGCAGGAGCAAAGCGGCGACAAAAAACTTGTAGATGCGCACGAAGGGGTCGATACTTTGGCCGGTGTCGATGAGGTACCAATGGCCGATCAACATTCCCACCGTTACGCTGCCCAACAGCAGGGCTGATAAGAAAAAGGCGATTGGGTAAATCAGAATTTCCAGCGAGTAAACCGGCGCAGTATAAGAATTGAGCCCGGTCAGGATCAGGCCCGCCAGCCCGGTGAGAATCGCCGACGAAAAACTGCGGGCACGGAAATATTGTCGCTCCGTCCATAGTGAAACGATATAAACGGCAAAGCAGATGACGAACGCGGCGTGAAAGAAAAGCTCCGCGCCGGTGGCGACGGCAAAATGGGTTGTGACGGCTTGCCAGTAAAACTGGTTTTTCCCCCAAAGGCTCAATAAGGCGATGGCGAACAACACCGCGCCGGTGGATTTGTAGAAGGCCCGGTCGAGCTCGTGAAACGGCGTTGCGGCCACCGCGAAGAGACCTCCCAAGGCCACCTGGTAAAAGAAAATAACGAAGCTGTTTGAAAAACTGCGCATCGGATTATTCGGCAGCCCGGGCGCGAGGTTTTTGCGCAACGTGCATACATACCGCGCCATTGAGAAATTTGCGCAGCTTCACGGGCTCGAATCGCGCTTCTTCAATGAGACCGGCGACCGCCTCGGGGGAGTGAAATTGCCGAACCGACTGCGAGAGATACCGGTATGCCTGACCGTTGGGCGACAACATTTTGCCGATCCACGGCACCAGCCGGTAAAAATACAAGGCGTACAGCGGACTGAACCAGTTTTTTGGCGGGGGAAACATGTCCAGAGTCACCAGGGTCCCGCCCGGTTTCAAAACCCGCTGGGCCTCGCTGAAAAACAGCTTCAAATCGGAAACGTTGCGCAAAACGAAAGCGGACATGACGCCGTCGAAAACGCCGGTTTTAAATGGCGCGAAAAGAGCGCTGCCTTGAATGAATTGGGTCTCCTGAGCGCGCGCCGCGCGCTGTTTCTTCCGCTCGGCGAGCCGCAGCATCTCAAGCGAAAAATCGAGGCCGATCACGCGGGTGCCGCCACGGCCACTTTTGGCGGCCGTAACGGTGAGATCGCCGGTTCCGGCGCCGAGATCCAAAACCAAACCGGCGCCGCCTCGCAGAACCGCGGCAACGGCTGCTTTGCGCCAGTAGCCATCGAGCCGGAAACTGATGATCCGGTTGAGTAGATCATAACGCGGCGCCACGTCATCGAACATGTCGCGAACGGCGCGGTCGCGCGGATGGTCGGAAGCAGTCATGGGATTGTCTTGGTAAACGGTTCAAAGTTCCGGGTTCAAGGTTCAAAGTTTCGGACCCACCAGTCCGCACCTTGAACCCGTTCGACACGCTCAGGGCAGGCTTTAACCGTTGAACCTTGAACCCAATAAAGCGCGGCTGATCTCAGCACTGTTGGCGTGCCATGATTCTACACTGTTCATGAATAGCGCGAGCTAGAAGTCGCGGTCGATGATGAGCTGCACCAGGCTCTTGAGACCGTTGCGGTAAGAGGATGCCGGCAGTTTTTTTAGCGACGCAAGAGCTTCTTCGGCGTAGTGCCGCGATAACTCCTGGGCCTTTCTGATG
>DASWHT010000236.1:0-4290 GCA_036398075.1 Binatia bacterium
CAAGTGGTCGAGGCAGCGGCGAATATCGCCGCGCACTTCGTCGTCGCCAGCTCGCCAATGCCCGAGGTTGCGGAATCTGTGCGGTTGGGCGCATTCGTATCGGATGAAAAAAGCCGCAGCGCAGGAGGCAGAGGCGCCGGCGAGTCCAATGGAGGCACGGGCGCTTTGGGGCTTGGGCCCCCCGGAAGCGGGACGGGAAACGGCTTCGCTGCAAGACCTGGCATCGCGCCGCCGGTCACGCGCCTTACCCAGGTTGGTTTCCGTCACACGCCACCGCCCGACTATCCGGAAGCCGCGCGTAAAGACGGTAAAGAAGGGCGGGTATTATTGCGCGTCTTGGTGGACGAGGAAGGAAAATCCAAATTGGTTGAGATCAATCTCAGTTCGGGTAGCTACCTTTTGGATCAGGCGGCCGCCGAAGCCATCAAACGCTGGCGTTTTTCGCCGGCCCGCTACGGCGAGGCGCCGACCGCGAGCTGGGTGAAGATTCCCGTGGATTTTCGCTTGAAGGAGTCAAAATAGCAGCGAGACTTTAGGAGGCCAACGAAGTAAACATTACCAACTGCGGACGGAATTGAGGGAAAGGGGTGACTCGCCCATCTCCCCAATCCCACGCCAATTTTCGATTTTAGATTTTGGATTTTAGATTCAATCCAAAACCCGTGCTGAGCGCGGTCGAAGTAGCGCCAAGCCAAAATCCAAAATGGTGATGGGAAGGGAGAGCGATGAGAATTCCCCTGCTGCCCCGCAACTGTAGGAGCTACGAAAGCCGCAAGTAATAGCCACTGCTCGGGTCCCCCTCTTTCATCTCCTCCTTGAAGGGGGAGAAAGAGAGGGGGTGAGTCCGGATGGGAAGGCGCGGCGAGTAGGCTCATTCGTGATCGAGGCTCGTGATCGCCTCCGTTTGAAGGAAATTGCGATTACGAGGAACGACCGCCGACACGAATTTAACGCTCAAGCCAGGAAACCTGTCTGTCTTGCCCCAACAACTCCCCTTTCGCGGGAAAAGGAGGTTTCTATGACGGCTTGGGCTTTTCTTTTACCATTACTTATTTCACTCCCCTCATCGCTAAGCGGCGCGGAACCGCCGGAAGTTACGTTTCCGCCGGTCTTCGTAACGTCAACCCGCACGGAAATTCCTCTTGAACAGGTAACGACGTCAGCGTCTGTGATAACCGCCAAGGACATTGCGGAGCAACAGGCGGAGACGGTTCTGCAAGTTTTGCGCAATGTACCTGGGTTAGATGTGGTCCAGTCAGGTTCGCGGGGCGCTGGTACGTCCGTGTTTGTGCGCGGCTCCGAGTCGGATCATGTTTTGGTTCTTATCGACGGTATTGAGGTTAACAGCACCACTCTCGGCGCCTTTAACTTTGCCCATCTGACAACGGAAAACATCGAACGAATTGAAATTATCAGAGGATCCGGGGGAACTCTCTATGGATCACAGGCGATTGGTGGAGTCATCAATATCATCACGAAGAAAGGCCGGGGCCCGCTGCAAGCTGGGGTATCGCTCGAAGGCGGCAACGGTCCGACGGACCGCCAGACTCTTACGTTAAACGGAGAAGCAGGTAAACTCGGGTATTCATTTAGCGCAGCCCGTATTGCCAGCCAAGGCTTCCACAGCATCAACGACGATTATCGGAACATCGGGGCCTCCGCCCGGCTGGATTATCAAGTCACAGAGGACGCAAGTCTCAAGGGGATTTTTCATTTTGTCAAAACCGATCTAGGGCTGTTCAATAACAACAACTTCGCATCGGAGCCTGATCCCAACGCGCGCGAGGCCACCACGCAATTTCTCAGTAAACTAGAGTGGGTACAGAAAATCCTCAAGAACTGGGATTACCGAATTTCCGGATCGCTATTCAAAGAACATATCAAGGACAGTGACGATGTCGACTCGTGCAGTTTTTTCGGCTTTCCTTGCGATTCGCGCACCCGCGATCGCTTTCGCCCGCAAATTGGCACCGCGGAAATTCAGACCAATTACCGCATCGAAGACTGGAGCACCACAACTTTTGGAGTTGAATATAAACGCAGGAAGGCGGAGACCAGCAGCGGTATCGATAAAGCCATCAGAAACATGGGCTATTACCTCCAGGAACAGTTGCAATTTTTCGACCGCCGTCTAATCCTGATTCCCGGCATCCGATTGGACGATAACCAAAGCTTCGGCGCCGCATGGACGCCTGCTTTCTCCGCCGCGTATCTTTTGCGCGGAACCGGAACGAAATTCAAGGGAGGATACGCCAAGGGATTCAAGGCGCCGACATTGAACGAGTTGTTCTTTCCACCGGGTTTCGGCTGCCCTGCATTCGGCAATCCGAACCTCAAGCCGGAACGAAGTTGGGAATTAAACGCGGGAGTCGAACAGGAACTTTTCAGCGATCGCTTGAAACTGGGGGTGACCTACTTTCATCGCGAAGTGCAAGATTTGATCGAGGGCCGACCGATACCCGGGGACCCTTTCGGTTGTTTTCGCGCCGAAAACGTCGGCAAGGCGCGCTTTGACGGCGTGGAGTGGATCTTAGGCATTAAGCTGTTCTCATCGCTGACATTGAACGCCGAGTATACTTATCTCGATTGGGATACCGCCGACGGAAAGCTCCGGCGCCGCTCCAGGCACAGGGGAGGTTTGAACCTGAATTTCTTTTACGAAGGATTGAATATCAATCTGAATGCCAACATCGTGGGAAGCCGCGATGATTTTAGAGCAGCCTCTCCTTTCGGCGACATCATCATGCCCGGTTACGGAATATTCGATCTGGCTTCTTCATATACGTTGCCGTGGCGATTCCCGGGAGTAAAAGCCCTGGCGCTGATCGGTAAAGTTGAGAACCTTTTCAACAAAAAATATGAGGAAGCGGACGGATTCCGCGCCCGTCCGTTGAATTTTTTGCTCGGCATTCGCGCGACTTTCGGCAGTTAATAGACGCCTTTGATCTTAGGAATCGCAGTACAAGACCGATTACCGGAGAGACGTTTGGGAACGAGATGATCGAGGTTACGGTGACCATCGACTTCGGGCTTGCCGGGAAGCGTCAATTCGAAAAGACGGCGGCGGTTCCTGAAAAGAGCACGGTGCTCGATGCTTTGATGGCGCTGGTTCCGGTAGTGACGTCGCCGAGATACGGCATGGATCATTTTGTCGAGGAGATCGACGGAACTGGAAACGATTTTGCGCGCGACCGCGGTTGGCACTTCGAAGTCAACGGCTATCGCTCCAATGTTCCCGCCGAACGATATCTCGTCAAAAAAGGCGATTGGGTTAAATGGCTATATCTTGACACGGCGTGCAAGTAATCATAGCGGGATTCAAGCGATGGGCGTGAATACACTTTCACGGGTTTCCGAAAGCATCGATTCGTAGCCGCGGCCACAAAGTAGTTGCTGCGCACGATGATCGTGGGCCGCTGATCATAGTTGAGAAAGCAGAAAAACTGATGAGCAAACGAGCGCTGATGATCCTCGGAACCGCGTCACACGTCGGAAAGTCGATTCTCACGGCGGGTCTCGGCCGTATCTTTGCCGATGCCGGCTATCGCGTCGCGCCTTTCAAGGCTCAGAATATGTCGCTCAATTCCGCGGCGACGCCGGACGGCGGCGAGATCGGCCGGGCGCAGGCACTGCAAGCAGAAGCATGTCGAGCCGTTCCGATCGTCGAAATGAATCCCGTCCTGCTCAAGCCTTCCACTGACACCGGTGCCCAGGTGATTCTATTGGGAAAGATTTGGGGACAAGTCACAGCGTCGGATTATCATACGCGGCGCGTCGAACAGCTTTTTCCCGAGGTACTTGAGGCATACAAGCACCTGGCGGCGCGTCATGACCTCATGTTGCTGGAAGGCGCCGGTTCGCCGGCGGAGATCAACCTCCGGGAGCACGATATTGTGAATATGCGCATGGCCCATGCCGCCGATGCCGCTTGCTTGCTGGTCGGCGACATCGACCGCGGTGGAGTTTTCGCTTCGCTGTTGGGCACTCTGGAGTTGCTCGAGCCCGAAGATCGCGCCCGTATCCGCGGCTTTGTGATCAACAAATTTCGCGGCGACGAAGCGCTCTTGCGGCCGGGCGTAACGGCGATGGAGCACCGCCTCGGCTTGCCCTGCGTTGGAATCGTGTCCTATCTTCCCGATCTAGGTCTCGATGAAGAGGACGGCGTCGCCTTGGAAGACCGCCCTTCAGCGGCGCGCCGCTGGAAAACGCTGGAAACCGGATCGGCGCGCCCTCTGCGGGTCGGCGTCGTCGCTTTGCCGCACATGGCGAATTTCACCGACTTCGACGCCC
>DASWHT010000237.1:0-8514 GCA_036398075.1 Binatia bacterium
CGTTTCGCGCAAAGGGCGGCTTTGCGGTGGGCGTTTCGCCGGCGGCCGATCCAATGGAGCATCGTCGATTGGGATTGCCGGAGGACGGCGCCGATGTAATTATTTATACGGGCTTCGGCTACAAGGGCCGCAATGTCATCAACGTCCGCTCCGCCGACGTCGTGATTATCTTCGGCGGCGCCACGGGTACGTTGAACGAATTTACGATAGCGTACGACGAAGGTAAAATCATCGGCGTCCTTGAAGGCAGCGGCGGGGTTGCGGATCATATCCGGGAGATCATCGACTTTTGCATGAAATCGACCCGTGGCGTCGTCCTGTTCGATAAAGACCCGCGCAAGCTCGTGGAAATGACTTTGGCTGCTTTAAGCCGGCGCCAAGCTCTCTCGTAAACCGATTACCATGCGGCGCTTCGGCATTTGACGACTGGCAATCATTTTCTAGCTTTATCTCCATACATTGCGATCAGCAGCCGTTTGCAAAGTCCTCGCGCCTGATTCGTCGCGTTAGCAAGCGCGCGTCGGATTGGCGGCGCCAGGAAGTTCCCGCCTCGGGGTGCAACCCGAACGGAGCGTTGGCGCCCTTGCTCGGGTTAGCGCTGTTAACTCCGTTCACGTTGTAAGGTTCGGCTAGAAATCGCGTCAGTGTGTTTTAGACCTAACCAGTCAATCTCCGACCTCTTAGCGGGATTTTTGACTCAACCTGACACGGATTTAACATGGGCTGGGAGTCAGCCGATGTCTGCTCTAAGGAGTAAAATCCACATGGGCGTGAGCGTGAACAGGAACACAAGGAACTCCAGGAGCCTTCGTGTCAAGCTGATTCAGCTGGTGCTTTTGGCTCTGCTGCCGGCGCTGGGGCTGATTATTTATAGTGCTCGGGAGCAGCGCCAGGACGCTGCCGCTTTTGCGGAGAATGAAGCGCTGAGACTCGCCCGGTTACTAGCCGCAAGTCATCAGCGTCTGATCGACAGCACCGGTCACTTACTCGTTGCCCTCGCGCGGATTCCGGAGATCCGAAACCGCGCGCGCGCCGAGTGCATCGCACTACTTTCCGACCTCGTCGAAGAATACCCCCGGTACTCTAACCTGGCCGTCGCCGACGTAAACGGCGAAGTATTCTGCCGAGCCCGGTCGGCAGAAAAGCCTACAAACATCGCCGACCGAGCGTATTTCCAAGTCGCGTTTAAGGAACAAAACTTGTCCATAGGGAAATATCAAATCGGACGCGCCACTGGCGACGCCGCGTTAAACTTGGGCTATCCCATAGTCGATAAACGCGGCACTGTGGCCGGAGTGGTTTTTGCAGCCATCGATTTAGCTTGGTTCAACCAGATCGTCGTAGCGGCCGAGCTGCCGAAGGACTCGACTCTTACATTATACGACCGGCAGGGCACGGTGCTCGCCCGTCATCCTGAATCTGCGCAATGGGTCGGTAAGGCTGCCGGCGCGTCACCGATTTTTAGAACCGTTCTCGCCGAAGCCGAAGGGGTCGCCGTGGCGACGGGACTTGATGACAAAATGCGCCTCTACGGATTCACTTCGTTCGGTGCCTCGTCAGGAAAGCGCGATATCTACCTCGCTATCGGTATTCCGATCGAGATAGCGTTTGCCGGCGCCAACTGGACTCTAAATGTTAATTTAGCCGCTCTTTTTGTTGTATGCGCGTTAGCGCTTCTGGCTGCTTGGTATGCAGGCGACGCCCTTATTCTCCGTCCCTTGGGCATTTTGTTAAATGCCACAGCGAGAGTCGCCGCGGGCAATCTCAGCACCCGCACCGGATTGCCGCACGGCGGCGATGAAATCGGCCGGCTCGCCGCCTCCTTTGACAAGATGGCCGAAAGCTTGGAGCTAGAGAAGGCCCAAGCCGGCAAGGCTGATCTACGCACTCAAAAGCGCCTTGATCGGATCAAGGCTTTACACGAGATCGATGTGGCGATTACCTCGACTCTCGATCTCCGC
This sequence comes from Binatia bacterium, assembly GCA_036398075.1. Taxonomy (GTDB): domain Bacteria; phylum Desulfobacterota; class Binatia; order UBA9968; family UBA9968; genus DATACQ01. Next base: position 1,962 of record DASWHT010000237.1, read on the forward strand.
GCGATGCTGGAAGTGTTGCTGGAAAAAATCGATCTTGTGCTGCCGAAGGCGGTCACTACAATCAGGCTGATCGATAAAGAGAGCGGCGAGTTGGCGCCTGTCGCTTGCCGAAATATCGACGAGGAACTATGGCGGGCAGGCAATCCTCGACACCTGCACGGTTTGGCCAAGGAGGTTGTAGAGAACAGGCTCCCTGTAACGGTCGTGAAAATGCAAGAAAATTCCCACGCCGAAAGCCACCATTTCGCCCAACAATTTGGCCTGGCCTCCTATCTCGGCGTACCGCTGATCGCTAAAGGCGAACTCCTGGGGCTTATCGCCTTCTACACTAAGGAGGAGGATGTATTCGAGGATGAAGAAAAAGATTTTCTTGTCACGCTTTCAGGCCAGCTCGCAATCGCGATTCACAATGCCCAACTCTACGATGAAACAAAACGCAGCGCGAGCGAGATTGCCGCTCTTCATGCGCTGACGTTAGCGGCTAACCAGTCCCTCGATTTGGATTTGATCCTCCAAGAAGCAATAAAAAAGATCACGGAAATTTTTAATTTTGCGGCCATCCGGGTGTTATTGTTCGACCGTAGCATGGAGAATTTGGAAATCAGGGCCGCCTATGAAGCCCGGCCGGAGTTCGGGGCAAAGGTGAATTACTTCAGGCGCGGTCAGGGCATTGTCGGCCGGGTTACAGAGACCGGTGAATCGTTCATCGTTGAAGACATTACTACTGACCCGCGTTACGCCGAGTTAAGCCATACCCGGAGCGCGAGTAAAGCTGGAGTCCGATTTACTGCGTTTCTGCCGATAAAAACAAAACTCAAGACCTGGGGAGCCATGATCTGCGTCGGACAACAGCCACGCAAGCTTAAAGCCAACGAAGTCAGATTGCTCGAATCGATGACCAATCAGATCGGCATCGCCGTCGAGAATTCAAGTCTTTACCAGCAAACCGCGGCCAAGGCCGAAGAGCTTTCTTCGCTTTATTCGATAGCGGGCGTCGCGAGCGAATCGTTGGATATTAACGTCGTCTTGCAGACGACGATGGCAAAAGTTTTGGAGATATTCGGCTTTGACGCGGCACGGATTTATCTATGCCAAGGCGACCCAAAAGTACTGCATCTGGCGGCGGCAACGGGGTTCCCCCCCGCCGTTCAGGTCGTCGGGAAGTACCGGACGGGAGAAACCCGAATAGGCAAAGCATTTGAGACGGGTGAGCCGAGTTTCGTCGAAAATATGGAAACCGACCCGGACTACCGCCAAACGGCTCCTAACAGGATCATGTTTAAAGCGGGTTTTCGAAGTTCGTTTATCGTGCCTCTGAAAATCAGAGGCTCGGGACTGGGGGTCATGAACTTCTTAAAGAGACAACCCTACCGTTTCTCCGAAAGCGACCGGCAGTTGATCCACTCGATCGCCTACCACCTTGGTATCGCTGTGGGAAACGCGAACCTGTATTCCAAAATTAAAGAAAAGACTCTTGAGCTTGAAACGGCAAATAGGGCGAAGGATGAGTTCCTGGGCGTGATGTCTCATGAACTACGAACGCCTCTAAACGTGATCAAGGGTTATGCGGAGGTCACCAAGGAGAAAACATTCGGCGAACTTAATTCGGAACAGGAGTATGCGCTCGATAAAATCTCCAGCCATGCCACCGCTCTCGCGCATATGATCAACAGCATCCTGCAGGTCACGACCATCGAGGCCAATACCGTGAAAGTAGAATGGCGGGGATTAAATCCAACCGATATTCTCGATGAACTACAGTCGGATTACCGAGTACGCGCGCACAAAGAATTGCGAATTTTATGGGACTACCCGACCTACTTGCCGCTGCTCACGACCGACGACGAGAAGCTGAGGGCCGTTCTTCAAAATCTCGTTAACAACGCGCTTAAGTTCACGGAAAAAGGAACTATCAGCGTTTCAGCCCGTCATATTCTCGCCACCCCGGCGGTAGAATTCACAGTATCCGATACCGGGCTAGGGATTGCCCGTGACAAGCTTCCGCTCATTTTCGGGATGTTCAAGCAGGCTGACAGTTCGGCTACGAGGAAGCATGACGGGGTGGGATTGGGTCTTTATATAGTGAAAAAGTTTGTGGACCTGCTTGGCGGACAGATTTCGGTGCAAAGCAAGGTCGGCGAAGGATCGACGTTTGTGGTCTCTCTGCCGCTCAATCCCGCCAGTCCTGCCTCGGATGGTTCGGACTTCCAGCATTCCCGAAGCGCTGGAGCATAGATTCGATTTTGCTCCGTTCAATAACTTGCTCTTACAAACTAAACAATCCCCCCGCGGTTTTTCCTAGCATGGCGGTTTTCTCCTGGGCGGAACATGGCGCCTGCCGGATCATCTCGAGGGACTCAGTGAGATTAGCCGCCGTTTTGCACTCCAATGGATAGTCACTGCCGAACATGATGCGGTCCGGCGATGCGATGTTCAAGGCCGCTGCCATCGCCGGGAGCCAAGCGCCCGTGCCCGCGGTGTCGAAGTAGAGCCGCTTGAAAAGTTTCTCGAACCGCTCCGTCAAGCCGAATTTCTTTTGTTCCGATTGAGTTTTTAGATAACCTCTCATGTCGGGCGGGATATCGGCGTCATCGGTCTCGAAGAAAGCCATCATGCGCCCCTTCAGGGACGAAGTCGCGCCGCCCAAATGCGGCATGATGAAACGCAGCTCAGGAAAACGGGGTAAAACGGCATTCATTACGCGCACGATCGCCTGCGTCGTTTCAAGGGGACGAAAAACGCAGCGATCTAAATTGTACGTGGTTTCCGAGCCCGTGGGCTTCGACTGCGGATGAATGATGATCGGCAGATTGTTTTTCTGAATGATTTCAAAGAGCGGAAACATGACCGGGTTGTCAAGCTGTATTTCCAGATGGCACGCGAGCAGCGCGACGGCGCGCAGTCCGAGCTCGTTGATTCCCCGTTCCAGCTCGCGCTTCGCCGCATCCGGCTCGTGAATCGGCAAGTGAATCGCGCTACGAAACCGCGTGGGATTGTTATGTTCGACCTCGGCGACGCCGTCGTTTAAGGCTTTGGCGACCTCAGCTCCCATGACTTGCACCTGGTCGGTGAGAATCGAAACGGTTACGCCGGCCTCGTCCATCGTCCTGATATGCGCCGCCAAATCTTTGCGCGAAGGATGGAGCGTCAGGCTGATTTCCTTGGTAACGATGCGTTTGCCGCCCGCCTGGGCCGCCAGCCGGTCGAAGAGCGCCGCCGGCATGTAATGATGATGTACGTCAACGACAAATTCGGCTGGAGCCATGATTAGCGCGGCACTCCTTATGGCTTTGTGTATTTGGCGAAGCCATACCGTATGTCACTCACGCCTTTCCTGCAAGAGAAAGTCGGCACGGAACATCGGAACACTCAAAGCGTCGGGATTGACGGGTGGCGGCCGGCGTGGCCCGACACCAACCGCGCGTCTATTTCTTTCAATTTTTTCGAGTCGCGTGTATAATCAGTCTTTCATCGCACTACGTGAGTTGGGTCGACGTTTCCAGAGAGGTAAAGTTGTCGCGGACTTGCCTATCCGACATCGGGAGGGTGCCGCAGGCGCATAGCCAGTAAAAGAGGAGACACAGAAGAGCCGTGAGCAATCTGGAGAGCCTTGCGGCAACATCTTTCCTGCTGTGTCGCGGGCGTGCGCGACTGTGTGCCTTGCCCCTCGATAGCGTGGTGGAAACCATGCGGCCTTTGCCCATTGAGGTTCTGCCGGGTTGCCCGCCGTTTGTTCGCGGCGTTGCCGTGATTCGCGGTAGTCCGACTCCCGTTGCGGATTTGGGCGTTTTGTTGGGCGCGGCCGATCCCCCACAGCCGGTTCGCTTCGTGATGTTAAAGACGGGGGGCAAACAGGTAGCTCTTGCCGTCGAGGCGGTGCTCGGCATTCGCGAACTAACCTCAGCTTCTTTGCAGGAACTCCCGGCGTTATTGCGCGAAGCGAGTGTCGACGTTGTTTCGGCACTTGGTACGCTCGATGTCCAGCTGCTTCTCGTACTCGAGGCCGCGCGCATGATTCCGCCGTCTGTCTGGCAGGTACTCGAAGCCGGCGTGTCCTCATGAATGGGTCCGCCAATTTGACCGAGGTGGAACGCTTTCGCGGCATCGTCGCGCGTCGTCTTGGGCTTTGCTTCGACGACTCCAAGCTTGGCTTCTTGGCGGATGTACTTCGGCGGCGCGCCGAGACCCACCGCCAAATCTACGACACCTATCTTGGGCGACTCGAGTTCCTCGAACCCATGGGCGACGAGCGAGGCGCCCTCGCGCGCGAGCTAACCGTCACGGAAACGTACTTTTTCCGCAACCCGGATCAGTTCCGCGCCTTTATCCAGGTCGCCGTGCCGTCGTGTATGAAGGCGCGGGCCGCGATTCGAAAGGTTCGCGTTCTGGCGGCCGGTTGCGCTTCGGGGGAGGAGGCGTATTCGCTGGCGATCCTGCTGCGGGAGAATTTGACGGACCCATCCTGGAGTTTTTCCATCAGAGCCGTCGATATCAATCCCGCGATGCTAGAAAAGGCCGGTCACGCGCGCTATTCCGCGTGGGCCCTGCGTGAGACTGCGCCTGAGGTCCAACGCCGCTGGTTTACGCAGGAGGGTCGTGAATTTCTGCTCAACGCCGCCGTGCGCGCGGAGGTGGCCTTCGAGGAAAGCAACCTCGTCGAAGACAACCCGAGTCTCTGGAAGCCCGAGTCGTATGACATCGTATTTTGCCGCAACGTCCTGATGTATTTTACGCCCGAAAACGCCCAGGCGGTCGTTGCCCGCATCGCCCACGCGCTCGCCCCCGGCGGCTATCTCTTCCTTGGGCACGCGGAGACGCTGCGCGGTCTGTCGCAAGGTTTTCACCTGTTGCATACGCATGGGACGTTTTATTACCAGTGCCGCACCGCTGCGGAGCGTGCCGACGTCAAGAAGGTCGAGGCCCGTCGATATACGGAAGACACTCTGGCGACGCCTTTGCCTGCGCTCGTAGAATGCACTGCCACTTGGGTGGAAACGATTCGGCGCGCCGCTGACCGGATTCAGGCGCTCACCGATGAACCGCTGCGCTCACAGGAGCCGGCAGCCATAGCGAGAAAACCGGCCTGGGATCTGGCTCTTTCGCTGGAACTGCTCAGTAGAGAGCGTTTTGACGAAGCGTTGGCGCTGGTGCACGCTCTCCCGCCGGAATCCGCGCGGGATCCAGAGGTGCTTCTTCTCCGCGCCGTCCTCCTCACTCACAGCGCCCAGTTCGAGCTGGCCGAGACGGTTTGCGCCGCGTTGCTCCGCCTCGATGAATTGAATTGCGGCGCCCACTATCTTCTCGCACTGTGCCGGGAGGGCGGTGGTGATCGGACGGGCGCCATCGAGCAGGACCAAATCGCCGTTTATCTCGACCCGAGCTTCGCAATGGCGCGGCTTCATCTTGGTTTGCTCGCGCGCCGCGCCGGTGATCATTCCGCTGCGTGCCGGGAATTCACCCAAACACTTCTCCTGCTTCAACGGGAGGACGTTTCGCGCTTGCTGTTGTTCGGCGGCGGATTCGGCCGCGCGGCTTTGATGTCGCTTTGCCGCGCCGAGATTGTCGCCTACGGAGGTCAACCATGAGCGAAACCTCTCGACCGCTTGAGACGGCGGTAGTGTTGCGGCAGTCTTTCGACCGGTCGTTCAGCGAGGCTCCGCGCGCGACGGCACAACCTCCTGAGCAATTCCTTGCTATCCGAGTAGGAGGCGATGCCTACGCCGTCCGGCTTGCGGAGACCGCCGGGCTCATCGTGGACCGCAAGGTTATCGCGCTGCCCAGTTTCGCCCCCGATCTGCTCGGGATCGCCGGACTACGGGGAAACATCGTCGCGGTCTACGACCTCGGCGCTTTACTGGGATACCCGCGCGCGCCGGCGGGCCGCTGGCTCCTGCTGATCGGCGGGACCGAGACGACCGGTTTGGCCTTTGCGGACTTCGAGGGGCACGTCCAGGCGGCGCAGGTAGACTTCGTCGTGCCGGACCGGCTTGGAACCGTTCGAGATCACGTGCGGGAGGTCGTGCGCATAGGCGAAGTCATGCGGCCGATTATTAACCTCGTCTCGATTGCCGAGGCGATCAAGCGCCGGGTCCGCTCTGCCGGCCCGTCGGTAGAAAGAGAAGTGATTGATGGCTCGTAATTGGACTTTCGGGCAGAAAGTTGGCATGGGCTTCGCTGTGACCGTCATCTTGACCGTCGTTATTGTAGCCGTTGGCGTTTATGCGTTGCGCGGCGTGGTGTCGAGCAAGGACCGAGTGATCGCGGTCGACGCGCAGATACTCATAGACGCGGAAAGGCTCAACGGTTGGGACGAACGAAAGACGGGAGGTATGCGAGGCTTTTTAATGACGGGTGACGAGCGGTTCTTAGACCGGATGAAAGAAGCCCGGACAAACTTCAGCGCCACGCTTAATCGTTTGAAACAAAACGTCTACACGGACGAGGGGCGGCGGTTGCTCGACGCGATTGATCGGACTCAAGTGGATTATCAGCAGGCCGTTGAACGCATTATCGCTGTACGACAATCTAAAACGCCGGCCGATGTCGCCAACCG
>DASWHT010000238.1:0-19814 GCA_036398075.1 Binatia bacterium
GGACCGCGCGGGATGTCTTTTTGGCCGTCGGCGAGGCGGCGCGCCGAGGTGAGAAAACCGGTGTGGGCGACCATGCGATGTTGCGGGCGGGCGCTCATGCCTTTGAAGTGCCAGAAGCGCATCAGATTTTCGCTGGTCTCCATACAGGCGAAACGCCGGTCTTCGCGCAGCGCATCCACCAAATTTTTTACTTGCAGCACAGTGGGTAGATAACACAGCAATATTCCGCCGGGCCGCAACGCCTGCCAGGCCCGCTGGATCACTTGCCACGGTTCGGGCAAATCGAGAATGACTCGGTCGATGTCGATTTCATCGAGTTCGGCCGCAACATCGCCGAGCTTCACGGTCCAGTTGGGGGCGGGGCCGAAATAACGCGCGACGTTTCGCCGTGCCAGCTCGCCGAAGTCCTCGCGCAGTTCATAGGAAGTCAAATGCCCTTCTTTGCCCACGGCGCGCAGCAGTGCCATGCTCAACGCCCCGGCGCCGACGCCGGCTTCGACCACGCGCGCGCCGGGAAACACATCGGCCCAAATCAAAATCGGACCGATGTCCTTGGGATAGATCACCTGCGCGCTGCGCGGCAGGTTGGGAATAAGTTGCGGCAGGCTGGGGCGAAAAACCAGAAACGGTTCGTTCAGTGACGAGCGAACCGCGATGCCTTCATCGTGACCGATGATATCTTCGATGGCGATCGTGCCGCCGCGAATGGCGATCGGTCGCGCCCTATCGAGGCGCGCAAGGTATTCACGTTCTTTGCGGTCCAACAGCACAACGGGCTCGTTTTCTCGCAGCGGTCCTCGAGGGTTTGAGGCATCCATGGGACGAGTTACTTGACGGTGTAAGAGCCGAATCCTTTTTTCTTCAGCTCTTCGACCAGCTCGCGCACCTCTTGGGCGCGCCGGAGATCACCTACCAAAAGCGCGTCCGGAGTGTCGACCACGACGGCATCTTCGATGCCAAGCAGTACCACCAGCCGGTCGGGGGCGTGGATCAAGCAATTTTTTGCGCCGAGGCCGAGCCATCTGCCGTTGGCGGCGTTGCCGTTGTCGTCCCGTTGCATCATGCGGTGCACCGCCGACCAACTGCCGATGTCGCTCCAGCCAAAGTTTGCTTCGAGGGTGACAACTTGGCCGTCGTTGGCGGCCTTTTCGAGGACGGCGTAGTCCACGGAGATACCGGGCATCTTGCTATACTCGCGGGTGATCAAGCGTGCCAGCGGCGGCGCTGCCCGAGTCAATGACTTGCCGCCGGTTCCGGCGCGGATTTTTTCCAACAGGCCGGCGATGGCTGGCTGGTAGCGGCGCAGCGATTCGAGCAGAGCCGCCGCGCGCCAGACGAATATTCCGCTGTTCCAAAGCGCGCCATGGCGAATGAGCCGACGTGCCGTGCTCCCATCGGGTTTTTCTTGAAAGCGTTTTACCAATGCCGCGCCGGAGATCTTGCCGCTGCGCAGGCTGGCGCCCTTGAGAATGTAACCGTAGCCGGTTTCTGGATAATCCGGTCGGATGCCGATGGTCACCAAATGATCGCTCGCGGCCGCGAGTCTCGCGGCATTTTCCAGCGTGCGGCGAAACGCGCGCGGGTCGGCGACCCAGTGGTCCGCGGGCACAACCACCATCACGCCGTCGGGATTGCGCGCCGCCACCTCCAGAGCCGAAAGGCCGATGCAAGGGGCGGTATTTTTTCCCTGTGGCTCGGCGATAAAATTACGGCGCGGCACGTCGCGCAACTCGCGGGCGAGATCCTTAAGTTGCGCGGCGACTGTGACGACCAACGTCCGTTCAGGGCCGCTCATTGGAAACATGCGCTCGGCGGTTTCGCGAATCAGCGTCTTGGGGCTGAGAATCTTTAAAAGTTGCTTGGGACGGAGCGAGCGGCTCAGCGGCCAGAAGCGCGTGCCTTTGCCGCCTGCAAGAATGACGGAAAATATTGATGACTTCATGATACGTTTCGAGTTCGCATGGGTCGGAAGTATAGTAAAGTAGTGGGGATGGTCCTTCAAGACACATCTTTGCAACGGAGCTGGGCCGTTACCGCTGACCGCGCAGGCTTGCGCCTGGATGCCTTTTTGCGCGCGCAGCTGCCTTTCCTGTCTCGGCGCGAGCTGGAAGACGCGCTGCGTGAGCAGTATTTTTCCGTCAACGGCCGGCGGGCGCGCAAAGGAGACCAGGTGGTGGAGAGAGACGTGGTGCAATTTAACGGGCCAGTCGCGTGGCTCTCTCCCACTCCCATTCCCAACCCGCGGCTGGCCGTGCCGGTGGTCTATGAAGACGCGGAATTATTGGCGCTCAACAAGCCCGCGGGAATGGACTGCCACGGCTTTTCCGGGCGGGATGATGACTCGCTGGCGAACTTCCTGTTGGCCCGTTGGCCGGAACTGTCCGGCATCGGCAAAAGCCGCTGGGAGCCGGGCTTGGTGCACCGCCTCGACCGCGAAACCTCGGGTGTCCTGCTGGTTGCCAAGACTCAGGCGGCATTCGATGATCTCTGCCGCCAATTTCGCCGCCGCGCCGTCAAGAAAAAATATCTGGCGCTAGTCTGGGGCAATGTCGATGAAGAGGGAACGATTTCTTTTCCGCTCGCCCATGACTCCAAGGATGAGAGAAAGATGCAGGCGATCGTCGTGCCTGGCCAGCGCGCGCCAAAAGGTAGAGTTTGGCCGGCGCTGACCCACTATCGAAAAATTTGCGAACAACGGGGACTTACTTTTTTGGAGCTGGAGATGGAAACCGGTGTAACCCATCAAATCCGCGCGCATCTAGCGGCGATTGATCATCCTATCGTCGGTGACGCCCTTTATGGCGCGGAGGGGCGGGAAACCCTTAGACTTCGGCGCCACTTTTTACACGCCAAGGAACTGCGGTTGACGCATCCGGTTTCGCGACGATCGGTTAAGCTGGAGGCACCGCTACCGGACGAACTAGCGGCGGTTCTTGCCCGGCTGAAAATGAACTTAGTCCTGGCTTGATCATGCCTTGGGGAACTTGACCTTGAACTTGGAACTAAACTTTACTCAGGGTCAAGCGGCGTTGCTGCGGATACCCTTCGCTTTGGCGCAGCTGCCACAAAAATTATTCTGCGTGCCTGTTTCTTCGGCCCAACCCTCATCGAGGTTGTGACAGATTTTTTTGCACTCGAAGCAGATGAAATACAGGCCATCGATGCTTTTGTTGATTTTCTCGCGGTTCAGCACCCGGCCCCTAAGTTTCTCGATGCGGATGCCGAGGAGTTCTTCGTAGCTTTTCTTGATCTTGCGCCGGCCGGCTTCGTCGCTTGGAAGATCTTCGTCGTCTACTTCTTCGGCGGCGCCTTCGTCGAAGTAGGCGTCCGAACTTTTTTTCGAAGGGCGTCCGACGCTCTTCTTCTTTGTTCGTGGCATGGCTGGTTCTCGCTCTCCGCTGCGGCGCACCAACAGTCCAGCTTTGGCGGGCGTGCGCTTTGGCTTCGCTTTCCGGATTGGTTTTATTTCATAATGAACGGTCCGCGCCTTGTCAACACCAGTGGCGCGGCGATTACGAGTCTATCGCAGTCCTGGGCAATGGCCGAAGCGTGAATGCGAGAAAGAATCGACAGTGCGGATGCGGAGAACAAAAGGCGCCGGGAACTTTCGCTTTATCTTGGTCGCAGTGCATGCAGACCCTAACAGCGAGTCCCCGGCGCCGCTCTTGCTTTTTGTGCTATTGACGGATCGCCGCTGCGCGCCGCTGCAAATAGGCATTGCGGACGGCGCTATAGAGATCGATGGTGGTTTCCGCGACGCGCTCGAAGCGGTCGAGGTTCAACGAACGTTCATTGACGATATTAGTTGCATTGCCGCCGATGCTGGCGTACCACGGGATGAAGTAGATATACGGTGTCATGGCGGTATCGATCAAGTGGCCGATGCCGTCGCGAACGGTGAGTGGCGGCAGGAACGGCAACACAAGATATGGACCCGGGGGAGCTCCCCACACGCCAAAAGTTTGCCCCGTGTCTTCGTCGCTTTGCTCGATACCGAATCCATCTTTGGCGACGTCGAATAATCCCACCAGCCCGACGGTGCTATTAATCGCGAAGCGGGCCACTTCCTTGCCGGCTCCTTGGAATTTGAGCTGAAGCGCGTTGTTCATCACGCGGCGCACCACTGAGAGATTGTCGAAGAAGTTATGAACGCCTTTTTGTACCGGATCAGGAAGTGCGTAATCCCAGGCCGTCGCCACCGGTTTCAATATGTAGCGGTCGAGAATCTCACGATTGAAATTGAACATCACTTCGTTGAACCCTTCCCAGGGGTCCGACTCGAAATCCTCTCCCGCCGCCGCTTGGGTTATTTCCATCCCATAGGTTGCACTCGTAAGCTTTGCTTCGCTTGGAACCGTTGCAGCCGCGCCGGTGGCATCCATCGCCACTTCTAGCGCCGGTTGGGCAACGTCGTTTTGCTCAGACGCATGGCCCGTTTTTGCGTAAATTACCGCTATTCCCATCCCTGAAATGAGGAACGGAATCAGCCATCGTCCCAAAATTCGTTCTCGGAGCACGCCAATCATCCCTTTCTCCTTTCGCCCATCGCACTTCAAATAGCCTAAGTTATCCCGATGGTCAACCCCAAATGGTCACGTCATGCCATTCTCCATGGAAAATTCTATTATGTTGCGGATTGGAAGCTAGAATCATGCCATCACGCGGTCCGAAGGATTTCCGAAATCGGACGGAAATAGGGGTATTTCTTTCGCTCAGCACGACGTTGGTCGATTCGTCGGATGGACGGCTGGTGACAAAAAGTCGCAATAGTAATTGAATCGTGAAAATTCGGGTAATTGTGACCAGCTCTAATCGGAGTGCCTGTAGTTTGCAAGGGATCGGCCAATCGGTTAGATTTGCCCACGTGGCCCAGGAGACACAACCCAAGACCATCGTCCTCGGCGTGACCGGGGGTATCGCCTGTTACAAAGCGGTGGAGCTAACACGGCTTTTGGTTAAGGACGGTTTTAGGGTTCAAGTTGTCATGACCCACGGGGCCATGGAGTTTATCACACCTCTGACATTTCAGACGCTTTCCGGGCAGCCGGTGGCAAGTGAAACGTTCAATCTCACTCAGGAATCTGAAATCGGTCACATCAATGTCGCTGATTCCGCCGATCTGTTCGTGATCGCGCCGGCCACGGCGAATATCATCGGCAAAATCGCCGCAGGCATCGCTGACGATCTTTTGACGACGGTGCTCATGGCCACCCGAGCGCCGGTGCTGATCGCGCCGTCGATGAACATTCACATGTACGCCAATCCGATCCTTCAGGAGAATCTGCGCAAGCTCCGGCGCGTGGGCTATTACCTCATGGAACCCGCTGACGGTTATCTGGCCTGCGGTTACGAAGGCAAAGGCCGGCTGCCTGAACCGGAGATAATCCTGGAAGAAGTTCGTGCCCTGCTTAGAAAAAAGGACTTAGGCGGGGAAAAAATGCTCATCACCGCCGGCCCCAGCCGCGAGCCGTTGGACCCGGTGAGGTATATCTCTAATCGTTCGTCGGGGAAAATGGGTTATGCCATGGCGCGCGCGGCGCTGCGACGGGGCGCGGAGGTGGCGTTGGTGAGCGGCCCCACGGCGATCGAGCCGCCGATGGGAGCCCGTTTGATCCCGGTGATGACGACGGCCGAGATGCGCGCGGCGGTGCTCAAAGAGTTCGCGACATGCACGACGGTGATCATGGCGGCGGCGGTGGCCGATTTTCGACCCGTGGGCGCCGCCGACAAAAAGTTGAAAAGGGAAACCGGGCCGCTTGAATTGCGCCTTGAGCCCAATCCCGACATTCTCAAAGAACTCGGCGCCATGAAGGACGGCAAATTTTTGCTTGGCTTCGCCGCGGAAACCGAAGAGCTCACCGCCAATGCAAAAAAGAAACTCAACGCTAAGAACCTCGACATGATCGTTGCCAACGACGTCACGCGTGAAGGCAGCGGCTTTGACGGTGACACCAACATCGCGACTATTCTGGACCGCAGCGGCGCAGCGCGCTCGCTCCCGCTCATGACGAAAGACGAATTGGCGGACGAGATCTTCGATCACATGCTTGCCCTTCGGGGCACCCGGTAAAATGGGAACTCCCAAGGAACCCAAGCCCGGGAAATACTTCGTCGCCTTACTTTCCTCAGAGGCCGATCTTTTGAGCGCGGTCGAAACGGACCTGTGCGCCCTGCTCGGCGCAATCGACGGACGAAGCCAGATTTTGCCCTGGACAGCGTCGTGTTTCTACGAAAAAGAGATGGGCGCCGGTTTGCTGCGCCGTTTCCTGTCATTCGAGCCGCTGTTGTCGCCGGGAACGCTCGCGGAAATCAAACTTGCAACCCAGTACGTTGAAGCGCGTTATCGCCGCGCGCCGCGCGACGCCGGCGGGCGGCGCATCAATCTCGATCCGGGTTATTTGGAGGCTGGTAAGGTGGTGCTGGCATCGACGAAGAATGCCAGCCAACGCATTTACCTTCGCGGCGGCATTTTCGCCGAAGCGACGCTGCTTTACTTTGACGCCGCGTTTCACGGCTGCGCGTACACCTATCCCGATTACCTGTGGTCTGAAACGTTACGCTTCTTTACGGACTGCCGCGCGCGTTATGTAGAGCAGCTGCGCCAACTCGGCTAACGCGAGCCGGCTGCTGAAAAAGGCTCACATGCTTCGTCGGACCGTGTGAAAACTCTTAGGAGCCCTTCAACGAAGCTCAGGGCGAACGGAGTTTGCTTTGAATTCATTAATAGATTTCCGTTCATGCTGAGCCCGTCGAAGCATGGAATTCCTTTCTTCAGCATCCTGTTAGTGAGTCAAAAAGGTTTCAGGTCGCGAGTCTGAGACCAAGACTTTGAACCTTGAACTTTGAACTTCCCGCTTGCCGTAGTTGCTAGAAAGCGGCGTACGGTGGTAATGTAGTAGCGTGGAAGATGTCACGATGGAATCACGGGGTGACGCCCAGGGTTTGGCCGCGATAGCGGTTTCTTTACGCCACCATTTACAGCGGCGCGGGCGGGCCGGCGCTCGTTTTGTAGCGCGCGAAGTTTCCCCGAAAAAGCACGGGGTCGCGCCCGGCGATGTTCAGAGCCTCTTAAGCGGCGTGGAAAATGATCTCTTCGCCGAAGTAAACTCGGCGTACCAGTCGCGCAGCCTCGAAGAATTGCGATCGGCAATCGGCGATTGCCAGCGCTGCAAGTTATGCGCGGGGCGGACCCATATAGTATTTGGCGTCGGCAACCCGAGCGCCAAATTGATGTTTATCGGCGAAGGCCCGGGCCGCGACGAAGATTTGCAGGGCGAACCATTTGTCGGCCGCGCCGGGCAACTGCTCACGGACATCATTACCAAGGGCATGGGGCTCAAGCGCGAGGATGTTTACATCGCCAACGTCGTCAAGTGCCGCCCGCCGGAAAATCGCAATCCTGAACCGGACGAAGTCGCGGCTTGCGAACCATTTTTGAAAAAGCAGATCGAATTGATCCGCCCCGAGATAATCGTTGGGCTCGGCAAATTCGCCGTGCAGACGCTGCTGCAAAGCAAAGTGCCGATCACGAAACTGCGCGGCCAGTGGCACAGCTATCATGGCATCAAACTGATGCCGACCTTTCACCCGGCTTATCTATTACGCAACCCTGGAGACAAAAAGCTTGTTTGGGAAGATATCAAAAAAGTCATCGAAGCGCGGCACGGCGCGGGCGCTTAAACTCTTCCTGTTCTCGGCGCTGATCGCGGCCGGGTTTTTGGCGATGGCCCAGCCGCAGGGGGACGCGGTTGTCAACTTGATCGTCATCGACGGTTCCATTAACCCCGCCGTGGACGATTTCATTCGTGAGAACATCGGCCGCGCCAAGGCTGGCGGCGCGCGCGCATTGATTATTCAGCTCGATACGCCCGGCGGTCTTTTGGAATCGACGCGCACTATTGTCAAAGAAATGCTCGGCGCTCAGGTTCCGGTCATCGTCTACGTCGCGCCCAGCGGCGGCGGCGCCGGTTCAGCGGGCGTGTTTATCACGATGGCCGCGCATGTGGCGGCCATGGCGCCGGGAACCAATATCGGCGCGGCTCATCCCGTGGCCGGCGGCGGCCAGGAAGTCAAAGGCGTGATGGGCGAGAAAATTGAAAACTTTACCGCCTCTTTCGGCGAAACCATCGCGCAGCGGCGCGGCCGCAACGCCGAATGGGCGATCCAGGCGGTGCGCAAAAGCGTGGCCATCACCGAGAAAGAAGCTCTGGGCAAAAACGTCATCGATATCGTGGCAAGGGACGTGGATGATTTGCTGAAACAGGCGCATGGCCGCAAGGTCGATCTCGATGGCCGGGAAAGCGTCCTCGATCTCAAGAACGCCCGCGTCGTGCGTCTGGAAATGAGCCTGAAACAAAGGGTCCTTAATGCCATCGCCAATCCAAATATTGCGTACCTCTTGATGATGGCGGGTATTCTCGGCTTGTACTTCGAATTCTCCAATCCGGGAGTGATTTTTCCCGGCGTGGCGGGCGCCATTTGCCTTTTGCTAGCGTTTGCCTCCTTACAGGTTTTACCCTTCAACTACGTTGGGCTCATCTTGATCCTGCTCGGCATCGGTTTGCTCGTGGGCGAGGCCTTTATGCCGAGCTTCGGCGTGCTCGGCATCGGCGGCATCGTCGCTTTGACCTTCGGTTCGCTGCTGATTTTCGATCCTGAAAGTACCGGTCTGGCATTGGACCGCTCTATCGTCTTTACCGCCGTCGGAACCGTCGGCAGCTTCGTTTTGATCATCAGTTACCTGGTGTTTCGCTCGCAACGCTCCAAGCCGACGTTGGGAGTGGAGGGGCTCATGGGCGAGGTCGGCGAGGCGCGCGGCGCGCTGGCGCCCGGGGGGAAAATATTCGTGCATGGCGAGTACTGGAACGCGGAAGCAGACGGCGAAATAGCGCCCGGCGAAAAAGTGGAAGTGATCGGTATCGATGGCATGACGCTCAAGGTGAAGCGGGTTTCAAGCAACCCCGCGGCGGGTTGAGAATAGGAGGCATTCATGTCGGGTTTCGGACCTGGGTTGATTATCATCGTCTTTGTGGCGCTGGCGATTATCAGCGGCGTCAAGATCCTCAAAGAGTATGAGCGCGCCGTGATATTCCGCTTGGGGCGCATGGTGGGGGCGCGCGGCCCGGGGCTGACCTACGTGATTCCAGGCATTGAAAAAATGGTGCGCATGGATCTGCGCACCGTGACCATGGACATACCGCCCCAAGACGTCATCACCCGCGACAACGTTTCGGTGAAGGTGAACGCGGTGCTTTATTTTCGCGTGCTGGAACCCAACAAGGCTGTGCGCGAAGTCGAAAATTACTTGTTCGCCACGTCGCAGCTTGCCCAGGTCACGCTGCGCAGCGTTTGCGGGCAGGGCGAATTAGACGAGTTGTTGGCTGAGAGGGACAAGATCAACACCCGCATCCAGGACATTCTGGATAAACAGACGGATCCCTGGGGCATCAAGGTCGTGCTCGTAGAACTCAAGCATATCGATCTGCCGCAGGAAATGCAGCGCGCCATGGCGAAGCAGGCCGAAGCGGAACGCGAGCGGCGCGCCAAGATCATCCACGCTGACGGCGAATTTCAAGCGTCGCAAAAGCTCGCGGATGCCGCGGAGGTGATTAGCAAGCAGCCCATGGCCTTGCAGCTGCGATTTTTGCAGAGCCTCGTCGAGGTCGCGTCGGAGAAGAATTCGACGACGATCTTTCCCGTGCCCATCGATCTGCTGACGCCATTTATCAAGAAGGACAATACGTAGACATGTAGATCGCGCGCCGCTTTCGGTTCCCATTCGTTTCTCGCCGCACGGCTAGCCTTGCGAGTGACGCTTACTAGGGACGGCGCCGTCCGCGGCCTTGACACATCCGCGCTCACCGCCATGCACTTGAACGAGTTCTCCTACGAGCTTCCCGATTCCCTCGTTGCCGCGTTCCCGAGTCGGCAGCGCGCGGCGTCGCGCTTGCTCGTGGTCAGGCGCCGCTCGGGTGAAATCATCCATAGTGTGTTTTCCGAGCTGGCAAATTTCATCGACCCGGGCGATTTACTGGTGCTCAATGACACCAAGGTTTTTCGCGCCCGGTTGCGCGGCGCCAAGGAAAGCGGCGGCAAAGCCGAGGTCTTGTTATTGGAGCGCTTTCCCTACGATGGCCGAAGTTTCTGGCTTGCTCTGGTGGACGCCGGGAAGAGGCCGCGGGTGGGCAGCCAAATTATCTTCGACGCCGGTGTGACGGCAGAGGTGATCGGGGACTTGGGGCGCGGCCGTTTCGGGCTTGAGTTCCACCATGGGGGAGATTTCAGCTCGGTTCTGGAGCGCCTCGGCGAGCCGCCGCTACCCCCCTACGTAACGCGGCAACGCGAGTCCGAGCCGCTGGACTGGGAGCGATACCAGACCGTTTATGCAACCCACGCCGGCGCCATCGCCGCGCCCACCGCGGGGTTTCATTTCACTGCGGAGTTGTTCGCCAGTTTGGCACAGCGGGGAATCGAGCGAGTAATGTTGACCCTGCATGTTGGGACCGGGACCTTCGAGCCGGTTCGCGATGAGCAGATCGAAGATCACCGCATGGAAGGCGAGCGCTACGTTCTCGGCGCGCAAACGGCGGAGACGATAAATCGCGCCAAACGAGCCGGTCGCCGCGTCATCGCGGTGGGTTCCACCAGTACCCGCACATTGGAATGGATCGCGCGGCAAAAAGGGAGGGTGGAGGCGGACGAAGGCATCGCGCGCTTGTTTATCCAGCCCGGCGATTCGTTTCGCGTCATTGACGCGCTGATCACCAACTTTCACCTGCCGGGCTCCACCCCGTTGATTCTGGTGGCAGCCTTCGCCGGCCTCGATCTAGTGCGGCGCGCTTACGACGAGGCGGTCAAAATGCGCTACCGGTTTTACAGTTATGGCGATGCGATGTTGATTCTCTGAAGCAGGCAACGGGCAATACGCGCGATGCAAGAGGCTCGAGGCGAGAGGGTAAACGATTGGAACGACTGGAACTACTTGAACGATTGGAACGGCTTGAACCGTCGGCAGACGTTTCAAGCCTCTCGCGTCGCGCCTGAGAGTATGGCGGGTAATTTTTCAATTATAAAGCGAGACGCCGGCTCCAGTGCGCGCCTCGGCCGTTTGGTTACGCCCCATGGTGTCATTGAGACGCCCGCGTTCATGCCGGTGGGGACGCAGGGAACGGTGAAAGCCGTGCTGCCGCGCGATCTGCGCGAAATGGGCTGCCAGATACTGCTCGGCAACACTTATCATCTTTATCTCAGGCCGGGGCACGAGCTGGTGCGCAAGCTGGGCGGGCTACACCGCTTTATGGGCTGGGACGGACCGATCTTGACCGACAGCGGCGGCTACCAGGTTTTCAGCCTCGGCGCCATGCGCAAGATTTCCGAGGAAGGCGCCCGCTTTCAATCCCATTTAGACGGCTCTTCGCATCTGCTGACGCCGGAGAAAGCAGTCGAGATTCAAGAGGCGCTGGGCAGCGACATCGCCATGGTTCTCGACGAGTGTATCCCCCATGACGCAGGCCGAGAATACGTTAGAGAATCCACCGAGCGGACGATCCGCTGGGCGGAGCGCTGCCAGCAGGCGCGCAGCCGCAGACAGCAGATGATGTTCGGCATCGTTCAAGGCGGCATGTTTGAAGATCTGCGCCGCTGGTGCGCGGAGGAAATGGCGCCTATGCCCTTTGACGGCTTCGCCGTCGGTGGCTTGGGGGTGGGTGAGGGGGAAGAGTTGCTTCGTTCGATCAGCGCGTTTACGGCGGAGCTGTTACCCGAAGACCGACCGCGCTATTTAATGGGCGTGGGCCGCCCCGAGGATATGCTCCGTGCGGTGCGCGCGGGATTCGACATGTTCGACTGCGTCATCCCGACGCGTAACGGACGCAACGGCACGCTCTTCACGTCCGGCGGCAAAATCAGCATCAAGCGCGCCGAGTTTGCCGATGACTCCCGGCCCCTGGATGAAAATTGCGGCTGTTACGTTTGCAGTAATTTTTCCCGCGCCTATCTACGCCACCTGTTTATGGCGGGGGAGATTCTTGCATCCCAACTAAATAGTTTGCATAACCTTTGTTTCTACCACCGGCTCCTGGAGCGCTGCCGCGATGCACTGCGCGCGGGGCGCGCCGAGCTTTGGGATGGCGAGGGCGCTTATGCCGGTTTATAGCGTTCAAGGTTCAATGTTCGAGGTTCAAGGTTCAGATCTCAAATTCGAATTTCCCAATCCAAAACTTTGAACCTTGAACCCGGAACGTTGAACGGAAACGTCACCCTTAGGACTAGGAGGATCGATGTTGGATATCGCATACGCGCAAGCCATTCCAGGCATCGGCGGGCCGGGACAGATGCTGAGTTTTCTCCCGCTCGTCTTGATATTTATTATTTTTTATTTCCTGCTTATCCGGCCGCAGCAAAAGAAAGCGAAGCAGCACCAGGAAATGCTCGGCAAACTGAAAAAAAACGACGACGTAATGACCTCCGGCGGGATTTACGGTAAAGTGATCTCCTTGGCGGATAACGTGGTGACTTTAGAGGTGGCGCCCAACGTGCGGATCCGCGTCAACCGGCCGCAAATTTCCACCGTGATCACGAACGACAAAACTCCGGCGAAGGAAGGGTAATCGATGCTACGGGGCGTGGCGATTCGAGGGGCTCTGTTTTTAGCCGCGGCACTGGCCGCGGTAATTTATTTGACGCCGACATTTTTCGCGGACCCGGAAAAGCCTCCCTCCTGGTGGCCGGGTTTCTTTCCCCAGGAACCGATTCGCCGCGGTCTGGATCTCCAGGGCGGCACCCATCTCGTTCTCGAAGTAAAGGTCGATAAGGCGATTGAGAATTCCATTGACCGGATACGCGGCGAACTGGTCAATCTATTGCGCGAACGCGGCGTTTCCGGCGCGAGCGTGGAAAAGCTGCAAGGCGGCCAGCTGCAAATTAAAGCGCCGTCGGCGGAGGCGGAGCGGGTGCGCGGTTTTTTGAAGTCGGACTTTCCTAACCTGGCGGTTGCGAATACCCAGGCCGGCGGTGGCGCGACTGATTTTTTTCTGACCCTGAGCAAAGATGAGCTGCGCTCGTTGCGAGACTACGCCGTCGACCAATCGCTCGAGACCATTCGCAATAGAATCGACCAGTTTGGCGTCAGCGAGCCCACCATCGTGCGCCAGGGGCAGCAGGATATATTAGTACAATTACCCGGCGTTCAAGACCCGGACCGAGCTAAATCAATCATAGGCAAGACGGCGTTACTTGAATTCAAACTTGTTGACGACACCGGCGACGTCGAAGCGGCGTTGCGCAGCGGCGCACCGCCGGGCCGGCAAATTCTTTACGGCCTCGGACCGCGGGATGGGGGTGGACTGGGCGGCGAAAAGATTCCCTATCTGCTCGAAAGCCGCACCCTGATGACCGGCGAGTACATCGCCGATGCGCGGGTGCGTCCCGCGACGCAAATGGAAGGGCCCTATGTTGAGTTGATTCTCAGCAGCAGGGGAGCGCGTTTGTTCGAGGAGATCACCGCCGCCAACGTCAAGCGCCGACTTGCCATCGTGCTCGATAACAGCGTCTATTCCGCCCCCGTGATTCAGGAACGAATCGGCGGCGGCCGGGCGTCGATCACCGGGAACTTCAACATCAAGGAAGCAAGAGACCTTGCCATCATTCTGCGCGCCGGCGCACTGCCGGCGCCGGTGGAGATCGTCGAGGAGCGCACGGTCGGGCCATCTTTGGGCCGCGATTCTATCCAACAGGGAATCCGATCTTTCGTCGTCGGCGGCGCCCTTGTGGTGGTGTTCATCATTGCCTACTACAAGGGCGCGGGCCTCGTGGCGATCGTCGCGCTGCTCTTCAATGTATTGTTCATGCTGGCGATATTGGTCGGTTTTCATGCAGTCCTTACATTGCCAGGCATCGCCGGCATCGTGCTCACCGTGGGTATGGCCGTGGACGCCAACGTGTTGATCAATGAACGCATCCGCGAGGAGTTGCGCGCGGGACGGGCCATACGCTCCGCCGTGGAGGCGGGTTATCAAAACGCGCTGCCGGCCATCTTGGACTCCAACGTCACGACTTTCTTATCCGGGGCCATATTGTTCCAGTTCGGTACCGGACCGATCAAAGGATTCGCGGTGACCTTGTGCATCGGTATTATGACAACGGTGATTACCGCCGTGTATCTGACGCGGGTGTATTACGACTACCGCCTGGGCGCGCGAAAACTCCAGCGCATCAGCATTTAGGAAAAGCACATGGAACTGATCAAACCGGGAACGAAGATACCATTTACCCGCTACCGCAAGATCGCCGTCATTTTGTCCACCGCCGTCAACCTCGGCGTGCTCGCTCTTTTGTTTATCAAGGGGCCCAATCTCGGCGTTGATTTTGCCGGCGGCACCATGGTGCAACTCAAGTTTCAGCAGAGAGTTTCAATCCCGGAAATTCGCCAAGGCCTGGAAGCCGTAAAGCTTGGCAGCAGCAGCATCCAGGAGTTTGGCCAGGCGGGCGACAACGAATACCTGGTGCGCCTGGACACCGAGTCAGCGGAGCTTGGAGCACTAGGCGAGAGCATTAAAATCTCGCTGGCGGCAAAATTCGGCGCCGACAAATTCGAAGTGCGGCGCATCGAATCCGTAGGGCCGAAAATCGGCGCGGACTTGCGCCGGCGCGGCGCGCTTTCTGTCATCGCCGCCACCATCATGATGGGCGTCTATATATGGGTACGCTTCGGATCCGCTTTCGGCGCGCGCTTCGGGTTGCTTTTCGGCACGGGCGCGGTGACCGCCTTGATTCATGACGTTCTGATCACGGTGGGAGCTTTAATACTGGCGAATTACGAGTTCGATCTCACGGTAATCGCCGCCTTGCTCACCATCATCGGTTTTTCCGTGAACGACACTGTGGTTATCTGCGATCGCATCCGCGAGAATCTGCGCAAGATCAAGCGCGAGAGCCTGGAGAGCATCATCAATCTGAGCATCAACGAGTGTTTGAGCCGCACCATACTCACCACGGGCGCCGCGCTGATGGTCTTGGTGGCGCTTTATTTTCTCGGCGGCGCGGTTATCCGGCCATTCGCCTTCTCGCTCCTGGTGGGCTTCGTCACCGGCGTCTATTCGACGATCTTCATCGCCAGCCCGGTGATACTCATGTGGGATAAGGGCGCCAAGCGGTAGCAGGATTTGGAAAGTGACTCATATGCCAATAGCTTGCGAAGCAGGCATTTTAAGTAGTTGCGCTCAATCGCCTCATCGCGACTGGAATACTGGAGTACTGGAGTGGTGGAGTGATGGGTTCAAGACCCAACACTCCAATACTCCGTTACTCCAACATTCCATTTTCGGGCGCGCGCCTCGCCTCTGAGATCGTTTTGAGCAGCCTGCAAGCAGAAATAGATGCGGACTAATCTGCAAAGACGCTGGGTTTTAAAACAGGCCGACGAAAGCCTCGTCTCCCGCCATGGCGAACAATTGAAAATCTCGCCGCTGTTGGCGCGCATTTTAGTTCTGCGCGGCCTGGCCGACGCCGAGTCGGCGCAGCGATACCTTTCTTCGAGCCTGCGCTCCGACCTGCCGTCGCCGTTTGCGATGGCGGGCATGGAGCCGGCGGCGGAGCGCCTCGTCCGCGCCATTGAACAAAAGGAATCCATCGGCGTGTGGGGCGACTATGACGTCGATGGCACCACCGGCGCCTCGGTGCTGGTTTCGTTTTTGCGCGAGGCCGGCGCCGAGCCGGTCTATCATGTGCCGCACCGCATTGATGAAGGTTACGGATTAAATATCGACGGTCTGAAACGACTCAGAGAGCAGGGCGTTACCCTCGCGGTGACGGTGGACTGCGGGATTTCCAACGCCGGCGAAGTGGCGGCCGCGCGCGGCTTCGGCCTGGACATAGTGGTGGTGGACCATCACCAGCCGCCGGATGAGTTGCCGCCGGCCGTGGCGGTGATCAATCCACACCGGAGCGATTGCGCGTTTCCCGACAAGGGGCTGTGCGCGGCGGGATTGGCGTTCTATCTCGTTATGGGACTGCGCGCCAAGCTGCGCCAGGCCGGCCGGTTCAAAAATTCTCCCGAGCCCGATATTCGCCGCTATCTCGATATCGTGACTCTAGGCACCATCGCCGACATGGTGCCGTTGCAAGGCGTCAACCGAACTTTGATTCGCCGCGGCCTCACGGAGCTTGGCTCATCGACGCGCCCCGGAGTAGTGGCGCTCAAGCAAGTGGCTAACATCGCGCCGGGTGCCCTAAGCGCCGGCCAGGTGGGATTTCAGCTCGGACCGCGCATTAACGCCGCGGGGCGCGTGGACTATGGCGGCAAAGTCGTGGAGTTGCTGACCACGGATTCCAGCGAAGTGGCGCTGCGCATCGCCCGGGAGCTGGACGAGAATAATCGTGAGCGGCGAGCCCTCGAAGGCGAGGTGTTGGCGCAAGCGCTGGCGCAGGCCGACGCGCGCGTGAACGGAGGCGGGTGCTATTCCCTGGTTCTGGCCCGCGCAGGCTGGCATCCAGGCGTGTTGGGTATCGTCGCCTCCCGCATCGTGGAAAATTTTTACCGCCCGACGGTGGTGATCGGCGTCAACGGCGGCGCAGGCAAAGGCTCCGGGCGCAGCATTCGCGGCTTTAACATGGTGGAAGGTTTCCGCCGCTGTGCCGCCCATCTGGAAAAATTCGGTGGGCATGAATACGCCGGCGGTCTCGCCATCAAAACGGATAACTTAGAACCGTTCGCGGCGGCCTTCGAACAAGCGGCCCGGGAGCTTTTGTCGCCGGTGGATCTCATGCCGCTTTTGGAAATCGACGGTGCGCTGAATTTTTCCGGCATCGGCTTTCCGCTCATGCGCGAGCTGGAATCGTTAAAGCCTTTCGGCGTCGGTAATCCGGAGCCTTTATTCCTGACCGAGCGGGTTCAGGTCTGCGAGCGTAAAGCCTTTTCAGCCGGCGTGCGCTTCCGTCTGAGCCAGGCGAAGCGCGTCCTGGGCGGCGTGATTTTCGGCGCCGCCGAAGATTTCCCCGGCAGGCCGGGCGAAAACCTCGACCTGGTTTATCGGCTTGGCGAGAACGAATGGAATGGCGCGACCAGTGTCGAGCTAAAGATTGTTGATGCGCGGGCGGCGGTCGCCGCCGGGCCTGAGGTCGAAACCGCACCGGCCGAGTCCCGCTACAGCTAATCGCTCACCACATTGAAAACGAAGGTGGGTTCTTAACTTCACAGAATCCGGAATATGGACGTTACCTCGCGCAGAGACATCGTTTATCTCGCTTTGGCGGGATTTTTCGTGACCAATGCGATCTTGGGCGAGGTGACGGGCGGCAAGCTTTTTAGTTGGGGGCCTTTCACGTTGAGCATCGGCGTGATTCCCTGGCCGGTGGTGTTTCTCAGCACCGATCTGATCAACGAATACTTCGGGCGCGACGGCGTGAGAAAACTGACCTTCATGACCATCGGCCTGATCATCTACGCGTTCGTGGTTCTTTTCCTGGCGATGCAAGTGCCGGCGGCCTCTTTCTCGCCGGTTACCGACGCACAGTTTGAAGCGGTCTTCGGCCAGTCCCTCTGGATAATCGTCGGCAGCGTGACGGCGTTTGCGTTAAGCCAAGTCGTCGACGTCGGCGTTTTCTGGCTGGTGCGCCACAAAACCGGCGGCCGATTTTTGTGGATGCGCGCCACCGGCTCCACCGTCGCCTCGCAGTTTATCGACAGCATCGTCATCATCGGCATCGCCTTCTGGCTCCCGGGCAAAGTCAAGACCTCGGAATTTCTTACCGTGGCCGCGTCCAACTATGCTTATAAATTCCTGATCGCGGTGGGCATGACGCCGTTTATCTACATGGCTCATGCGGCCATCGACCGTTTTCTCGGCAGAGAGGCGGCGCATCAGTTGATAGAGCGCGCCGCCAAAGCGAGCGAAGAGATGGCTGTGTAAATCGACAACCCGCTAGAATTTTGTAAACTAACGCGAAGTAACACCTGGCGCCGAGTTTATCCTGAGGAATCGAAGGACTCAGGAAATCTTCAACTCGGATCGGGACTAAGACGAACTCAATTGCAGATCATCAGATGGCAGTCATGGGGCAGTTTTTTCGTCAGGCCTTTGAGCACATGGCCCCTCAGCATGTGGTAAAAAGCGGAGCGGCGCGATGCGCCGATCATAACTGAGCTGACGTCGAGAGACTTTGCGGCTTCGGCGATGACTTCGGCTGCGTTGTGCGATACCGTCCAGATCGGAATCACTTCGATGCTTTTTCCGCGTGCCCGCTGTAAGGCATGGCGCAGCGTGCGAATCCCTTCTTCATTGGGGCGGTGCGGTGTGTGGCCGTCGAAGAGACCAGGCCATTCCTCCACGTAGATGCAATAGATCGCCGAGTCACCGCGGCCTTTGGCGAGACTGATTCCCGAATCCATAAGATTTGGAAATTCACCGCGCAGCGCCACGAGCGTCGAGGCGGGATAGAGCGCCTTTAGCTCCACCGCATCCGCCAGCGTGACGAGCCCTTTTAATTCTTCGTCCGCCAAGGCTTCGCTGGCCTTATACGCGCGCGCCTGGAGGCGTTGCACTGCGGGAATTTGATGAAGCAGGTCGACAAACCATGCGCGGCGCACGCCCACGGCGATCACCATTCCCAACGCGGTGAGCGCACCGCCGAATAGGGTCGCCAGATCTTTTTCAACAAGGTTCACGCACCAGGCCACCAAGATCATCAGAGTTGTGAGAACGCCGATCCAAAAGGCAGGATCGCGCCGCCCGAGACGCCAACGAATGACATCGAGACTGAGCGAAGAAAAAAAGAAGGCGCCGAGGAGGCCAAAGGCATACATCTCGCCGAGCAGCGCCAGTTCTCCTTGAGTGGCCAGGACGACGGCGATGGGCACCCCGGTCGCTATGGCGATGGCGATATGGGGACTATTGAATCGTTCGCCGCGCAGGGCGATGACGCGCGGTAGAAAACCTGTGTTCGAGAGCGCGAGAAAAATATGATAGGCACCGATGATGGCCGTGTTCGCGGCGAACAGCAATAGGGACGAGGCGCTCAGCACGACGGCCAGCTTCAATCCCAACCCGCCGGAAACGGCGGCGAGCTCGGAGATAAAACGCTCGCTTTGCGTTGCCTTGATCTCCGGGGGAAGCATATTTATCGACAATAATGTCAGGACGGGTGACGTGCTCACCATCGTTGCGATCACGGCTACCATCGCCCACCGTGCCGTGCGCCGAAGCGGTAAGCGCATGGCGGGACTTAACTGGCTGATGCTTTCCAGCCCTGAGAACGCAAGCCACGCCGCGCCAAACCCGGCCAAAACACTGTGCAAGGACATATCCCGTGCGGGCGACAGCGATTCGACGGCTTGCAGCCAGTGCATCGGGGACAGATTGGAAAGCGAGCAGACGATCACCACGAAATTGACTGTGAATGCGGCCACCGCCATGGCGAAAGCCACAGTGGCGCTTTCTCGGATGCCGATAATGTTGAGAATGGCGAGGCCGAGCAAACCGAGGCACGCCATCATGACGATATGGGCATCAATGGGGTGGAGCACGCTGCCGATGTAGTGAAATCCGGTAACTGCCGAAATTGCCGCCGTCAGAAAATAACTTGTAGTGATCAACATACCGCCGAGACAACCCCACATGGGGCCAAAGGCCTTGGTGGTGATGGTGACGACGCCGCCACCCTCGGGATTGCGCCAGGTGATTTCGATGTATTTCAGAGCAAGGGGAATAAAGCCAAGAGTCGTCAGGAGGACGAAGAAAGGAGTTTTATCGCCGGCGCTGGCATAGAGGATGCCGGGCACATAATAGACCGATGTGCCGATGTCGCAGAAAACTACGGCC
>DASWHT010000239.1:0-3245 GCA_036398075.1 Binatia bacterium
AACCCTCGCCCTTCCGCTTCAATCATCAACCATTTAAAAAAGCATCACAGCCCACTGCTGTCCAAAATAATTCCGCAGCGCAATGCTCCGCATTGATTTTGTGTGTTTTATTTCGAAATCTTTCGCTCTTTCAGAATGAGGTTGTCCAACTATTTCGGTCGGGTACGCTCTAATCGATCGATTCCCCTCTTTGAAAAAGAGGGGCCAGGGGAGATTTGAATTGCGCTCTTCAAGAAAAATCCCCCTCATTCCCCCTTTTGCAAAGGTTTGCAAAGGGGGATGCAAATCCGGCCGTGCTGATGCAATTCAAAAAAGGACGCGTTTTGGACAAGAGCAATCACAGCCCGAGTTTTTGCGGCTGAGCATGGATGACGCCAATTGGCGCGGAACTGCGTTCACTGTTTCGGCGCCACGGATACCAGCGCCTGCCGTAGTTCTTGTAGCTTCGATTTCACCTTAGCCCGGTTCGCCTTTCCGATTCGCAAGAGAATCTTTTGTCCCGCCGACAGGCTTTCCAGCTTCGGATCGGCGAATTCGTAGAGCACGCCCGGTTGAATGAGAGGCATCGGTTCCGGTACCTCCGGTGTGGCCAGCAGATGATCGATGACCTCGACGGCGCGGTCGTTGAAGTACCTATCCGGATAACCCAGTTTTTCGTATTGCTCCTGGAATAGCGGATAGTAGCGCGTGTAGACCGCCACCAGCGCGTCTGTGGGTACGGCGTCCGCCGCGCGCACGTAGGCCTGGTAGCGCGCCGTATTTCTCGGGCTAAGGACAAGATTTTCGCCAATGTTTTCCGTCACCGGAACGCCGCTGACCGGATTTACCGGCATCAGCTTCGGGGCCACGTGATCCCGCGGCAAATTATCCACGGTCGCCACGACTCGCTGAATGATATTTTGCAGATAGACGAACTTAGGCAGTCTTGTCCCGAACAGAGCCGCCAATGCGTCGGCCAACACGCCGTCGCTTTCGGCCAGCGGCGGCAGCGAGTTCGCGGACGGCTCAGCGGATTCAACCGGATAGCGAATCGCCGGCTCAGCGACAGGAGCGGGCGCGGCGAGAGTCGGCGATGGAGGCTCCTTTTTGGGCCAGAAATACAGAGCAACGGCAGCGCCCAGCGCGACCAGCGGAATCAACCATAGTAGATTTCGTTTCATGTTGCGGCCTTCCTGCGCGGATACGCGCGCGGTGAAGTCTTCAATGAAACTCGGGACGGGGGAGTTGTTTCGATGATGCAAAGTCCAGCAAATCTATGCGCAAAGAAGATGCCAACGATGTAGAAATCCGCCAATTCCCTGAAAACCCGCGCTGGAACGCGTAAAAAGTCGCCGCCGGGCCAGGGAGAAATCTGCTCCATGTGCATATAGATCACATTAAAAAGGCCAAACAAAGTTACCGTGTGTACGATATACACAGACTCATCGAAAAACGGCTCTGTTGCACAAATAGAATTGCTCCCTTTGTTATGTAGTGCCCGAAACGCAGCAGTTACGATCGTATTGTGTAACCCTTTTTTCATGCCGAAAGAGATCTATCCCGCTAGTAACGCGTCCACCACGCCCGCAGTCGATGTGCCATTGGAGTCTGCCTGCTTGCCGACCGATTCATCTCCGCTGCGGGGACGATATCCTGCTCCATGAGATCGTAAATGGCGCGCTGATGCTCCCGTCGTCCATCGCCGGGTAACGGCACCGATGTTGTGGCGACAACCAGTTTCAAACTCGGCACCATAAAAATGAATTGGCCCCCGTGTCCCCATGCGTAATAGGTCGCGTGGCCGCCAAACGAGTCGATCCACCAGCCGTAACCGTATTCCCGGCCGCTCCAGCGCGACTGCGTGCGCGGCTTGAGCGACTCTTTGATCCACGTTTCCGACACCACCTGTTTGCCGCCGGCGCGACCGCCGCTAAGGTAAAGCTCGCCGAACGCGAGCATGCCGCGGGGCGTCCAATGCATTTCATTGCCGCCGAGGTAGATGCCCTGCGGATCGCGCACCCACGGCGGCATCGGAACGCCGAGCGGGCTTGCCAAATATCGACGCGCGAACTCGAAGGTGCTCATTTTAGTAGTTTTGGTCATCAGCGCGGAAAGCAGGTGCGAATTGCCGGTGCTGTAAATCATTGGCCCGCCGGGCTCATCGACTAAAGGGCGGGTCAACACGTGACGGACCCAGTTGCCGCTCTGCACCCAGCGTCCATAGTTCACATTGCTGGTGCCCTCGAGACCGGAGCGCATGGTCAATAAGTGCTCGATGGTGATGGTTTTCTTTTTAGCATCGTCTGCGCTTGTCAGGTGCTCGGGGAAAAATTTTCCGATGCTGTCCTGAAGGCTCGCGAGATGGCCGCGATCGAAAGCAATGCCGACGAGCGCCGACAGAAGACTCTTGGAGGCGGACTTGAGATTCGCCGCCTGCGAGGCGCGGGCGCCGTTGAAATAACGTTCTTCGACCAGCTCCCCGTCGAGAGAAATCAGCAAGCTGCGCAGTCGGGGCAGGTCATTCGCTCGTTTCAACGCACGCGCGCGCAGGGCGGGCTCGAGCCGCGTCGATTCGGCTTGTGCCTCGATCGCGGCCGGTGCTATCGCAATCAGGAAAACCGCGAGCCCAATACCGGAAAGTCGTAACTTCACTAACATTCGCATCATGTCGACAAATTTTGACTCAGCCCGCGAGCGCTTTCAAGGATAGCAGGGAGCCCGCAACGAGGAAAAAAACAGGTTTTCACCACGAAGATCCCAGCGCGGCCTAGCCGCAACCAAAGCGCCAAGCGTCATTGCACCACAGAGGCTTGCAGAGTTTGCAGAATTCGGAGTCCTAAAAATTTTTTCTCGGCGTACTCCGCGTCTTTGCGGTGAATTCTCTTTGGACCGAGACCCTCGGGCTAGCCACCGGAAAATTTGCGCGAGCAGCGAAACTTTCAGCGACCAGCTATAGGTTATTTATTCCCTTTAGCTGTTAGCGCCCCTGCGGGCCTCCCAGGTTCCTTTGCCGATCTTTCCACGCGCGCTGCCCTCTCTCACCCCGAAGAGCCCGGCGACTGCTCATGCCCGTTGCTTCGTCGCCGATACCAGGCTTCATCTTCTTCGGCAGACTGGCCACTCTTATCTCGTGTAACGAGGCCGAAACAGGTTCGCTTGCGCTGCGGCTCGCGTGTTCGCCTTGCAAGGCTTCGCCAGTGGAGTTACTCCCACTCACGCTTGCTCGGCTACTTGTCGAACGGGCAACCTACAAGATATCCTCCTTT
>DASWHT010000240.1:0-11512 GCA_036398075.1 Binatia bacterium
ATGGATAATCCGATACAGACCGACTACCTGCGCTGGATCGTCTTCCTGCCGTTGATCGGCGCGATCATCAACGGCCTGTTGGGCGCGAAGATTCAAAAAGCATGGGGCGAGGGCGCCATCAGCTTGCTGGCTTGCGCGCCCGTGGTTTTCGCTTTCGGCTTGGCCTTGAACGCCTTTTTCACGCTGACTGGGTTAGAGCCGGAAAAGCGCTTCCTGATCGACAACCTCTTTCCCTGGATCTATCTCGGCTCGCTGAACGTCGACATGGCTTTCCTGGTCGATCCGCTTTCGGCGGTGATGATCCTGGTCGTCACCGGCATCGGCGGCCTGATTCACATCTACGCTACCGGCTACATGCATGGCGACAAAGCCTTTTGGCGCTTCTTTGCCTTTCTCAATCTGTTCACTGCGGCGATGCTTACGCTGGTGTTGGGCGACAGCTTGCTGCTGCTATTCGTCGGTTGGGAAGGCGTGGGACTCTGCTCCTACGCCCTGATCGGCTTTTGGTATACCGACCACAACAACGCCCGCGCCGGCAACAAAGCCTTTATCGTCAACCGCGTCGGCGACTTTGGTTTCGTCCTTGGCATGTTTCTGCTCTTCTGGTCCCTCGACGCGCAGGGCCACGGCACCTTGACGATCCGTGAAATGGTGAAATGGGCGCCGACGATCAAAGATACGATGTTGTGGGGCCTGCCGGTTATTACGCTGGCAACTCTTTTTCTCTTTGTTGGCGCCACCGGCAAGTCGGCGCAGATCCCGCTGTTTGTCTGGCTGCCCGACGCCATGGCCGGGCCGACGCCGGTGAGCGCGCTGATCCACGCGGCGACGATGGTCACCGCCGGCGTCTACATGACCGCGCGCATGAACGTCTTTTTCTCGATGGCCCCCGATACTTTGAACGTAATCGCGATCATCGGCGTAGCCACCGCTCTGGTGGCCGCCACCATCGCGCTGACGCAAAACGACATCAAGAAAGTGCTCGCCTATTCGACCGTGAGCCAGCTTGGCTACATGTTCATCGGCGTCGGCGTCGGCGGCTACGCCGCGGCTATCTTCCATTTGATGACCCACGCTTTCTTCAAAGCTTGCCTGTTCCTCGGCGCCGGCAGTGTTATCAACGCGATGCACCATGAACAGGACATGCGCAAAATGGGCGGGCTCAAACAATATATGCCCGTGACCTATATGACTTTCTTGATCTCGGTCATCGCCATCGCCGGGTTTCCACCCTTCGCCGGCTTTTTTTCCAAAGACGAGATCCTGTGGCTGGCTTATTCCGGTCATCACGAAATCATTTGGTTACTGGCGCTGTGCGGCGCGGGGATGACGGCTTTCTACATGTTCCGCCAGCTTTTCATGGTGTTCTTCGGCGATTGCCGCGCCGATCATCACACCCGGGAGCACCTCCATGAGTCGCCCAGCGTCCTGACCCTCCCGCTGGTCGTCTTGGCGGCCGGCGCCGTGGTAGCGGGCTGGATCGGACTCCCTGCCGTCTTCGGCGGCAGCCAATTCGCGCACTGGCTGGAGCCGGTGATTGCGCATGGCGAGCACCAGGGTTCTCACGCCGTGGAGTTGGGCCTGATGGGGCTCTCCATCGCGGTGGCCGCCGCCGGCGTGATTTTCGCCTATCTGATGTATTATCGCGCCGCGTTATCGCCGGAACCTTTCGTCAATCTCGCCGGCGGTTTTTTCTACCGTTTGTTCGACCGCAAGTGGTACGTCGATGAAGTTTACCAGTTTGTTTTCGTCAACGGCACGTTGCTGCTGGCGCGCATCGGCGCGCTGTTCGATCAATATATTATTGACGGAATCGTCGACGGTTCGGCGACCCTCACCCGGTTTACCTCATGGCTCAACGGTCTGTTCGATAACTACATCATCGACGGCATCGTCAACGCGATCGCCAACATCACGTTCTGGACGGGCAACCGGTTTCGCGGAATTCAGACCGGTAATATCAACGGTTATCTTTACGGAATTCTCATTGCGATCGTTCTAGCGGTGATCGTCAAGATACGTTACTGGAGCTGACTTTTAGGGAGCAGCTAGAAGATGGAAAATATTCTCACTTACATGACTTTTGTCCCGGTCGCCGGGGCTGTTCTCGTGTTGTTGCTGCCGAGCAATAATCATAACCTGATCCGTTGGGTTTCCGCTCTGGTCACGGTACCGCCGCTGGCGCTGGCCGGCTGGCTGTTCGCCAACTTCGATTCGTCCAAGCCCGGTTTGCAATTCGTCGAAAAGTACCAGTGGATCCCGGCCTACAACATCAGCTACTACATGGCCGTAGATGGGCTCAGCATCTCCATGGTGCTTTTGACCGCGCTGTTGTGTTTCCTTTGCATCTTCGCCTCCTGGGGCATCGACAAAGGGGTCAAGGGCTACTTCGCGCTCTTTCTCATGCTCGATGCCGGCATGATGGGCGTGTTTTGCGCGCTCGACTTTTTTCTCTTCTATATTTTTTGGGAAGTGATGCTCTTACCGATGTATTTTCTCATCGGCATCTGGGGCGGGCCGCGACGGGAGTATGCTGCCATCAAGTTCTTTCTCTATACGCTGTTCGGCAGCGTGTTGATGCTGCTTGCCATTTTGGCGCTCTATTTCAGCAGCGAACCGCATACTTTCGACATGACCGTCTTGATCGCCCAGGCCGACAAGTACGGCACCAAAACGTTGTCCATCTGGCCTTTCGATCAGTGGGGTTGGGGATTTCAGCATGTTATCTGGATGGCGCTGTTTATCGGCTTTGCCATCAAGATTCCCGCCTTCCCGTTTCATACCTGGCTGCCGGACGCCCACGTCGAGGCGCCCACCGCGGTCTCCGTCATTCTGGCCGGCGTGCTCCTCAAGATGGGCACCTATGGCATTCTCCGCATCAATTATCCGATGCTGCCCGTGGCAACGGCGGATTTAGCCTACTGGTTTCTCGGTGTTTTGGGCGCTTGGAATATCATCTACGGGGCGCTTTGCGCCATGGCGCAGAAAGATTTGAAAAAGCTCGTCGCCTACTCCAGCGTGAGCCACATGGGTTACGTCATGCTCGGCATGGCGAGTTTTACCACCCAGGGCATCAACGGCGCGGTGCTGCAGATGTTCAATCACGGCACCATCACCGGCATGCTCTTCCTCCTGGTCGGCGTAATTTACGACCGCGCGCACCACAGGGAGATCGAGGGGTTCGGCGGTCTCGCGGCGATCATGCCGCTTTATACGGGTGTTACCGCTCTGGCCTTCTTTGCGTCTATGGGCCTGCCGGGACTCTCGGGATTCATATCCGAAGTGCTGGTGTTGCTTGGCGCCTGGCAGAAATATCCGGTTCTGACGATCTTTGGCGCCGCCGGCGTGGTTTTAACCGCCGGTTATCTGCTCTGGACCATCCAGCGCGTCTACCTCGGTCCGCCCAATGAAAAATACTTGAAGCTAACGGAGATCAACGGCCGAGAGATGTTTACGTTAGTACCCTTGGGCATAATCGTGATTGTTCTCGGCATATACCCGAGCGTCGTGCTGGATTTGCTGCGCGCTTCCCTGGATCATATCAACGAGATTGTCTTGCCGCATCTGCACAGTTAAATCATGGACCTTAAAAACCTTGCCAGCTTAAGCTACTTTTGGCCGGAGCTCATCCTGTTCGGCACGATTCTCTCAATTAGCATGCTCGATCTGCTGGTGCGTAATGGGCGCGCGCTGGCGTCGGTTGCCATCCTTGGGTGCGCAGCATCCCTCCTCGCCACTATCGATCTTTATAGCGCCCAGCCCGGCTGGTTATTTTACCGAATGATCGTGCTCGACAACTTCGCTTTGTTTTTCAAAGTTGTCGCCCTGGCGGCGATTATCCTGACTATCTGGATGTCCCTCGGCAGCAAAGAGATCGATCAGGTTCACCAGGGCGAATACTATACATTGCTCTTGACCTGTGGCCTGGGAATGTTGTTCATGGCTTCGTCGAGCAATTTACTGACTGCCTATCTGTCTTTGGAGCTGGTCAGTCTAACTTCATATGTTTTGACTGGATTCCTGCCCCACAGCCGCCGCTCCAGCGAAGCGGCGTTAAAATATCTCATTTACGGCGGCGTTGCTTCCGGGACCATGATTTACGGCATGAGCTGGATTTTCGGCATGACGGGGAGCCTGGACTACGCTGCGATTCAAGGGGTGCTGGCGCAGAATCAAGTCAACAAGGTCGCCTTGTTCATGGCGTTCGTCTTTATCATGGCCGGCTTCGGTTACAAGATCGTCTTCGTGCCGTTTCACATGTGGTCGCCCGATGTCTACCAGGGCGCGCCGACGCCTTTCACGGCTTTTCTTTCGGTGGCATCCAATGCGGCCGGCATAGCCATCATGATCCGCTTTTTCTTTCCCGGCGTGTCGAACATGGGCGACGGCGGCCAATGGACCACCGCGGCGGGGGTTGAATGGCCCCATGTCTTGCTCTTCGTCAGCATGATCACCATGACCGTCGGCAATCTCAGCGCTTTGAATCAGAGAAATTTAAAACGCATGCTCGCATACTCCGGCATCGCCCATGCCGGCTACATGCTCATGGGGCTCGCGGTATTGACCAATGACGGTCTCCAGGCGATTCTTTTCTACGTCGTCGTCTATCTCATCATGAATCTTGGCGCGTTTCTCGTCGTGGTCATGATCGCCAACGCCACGGGCAACGAAGACATCGATAGTTATCGGGGCCTGGCTTGGCGCGGCGCGGTGGTTCCCGCGGTCTGTCTGGCGGTATTTCTCTTTTCGTTGACCGGTCTGCCGCCCTTCGCCGGATTTATCGGAAAATTTTTTCTATTCGCCGCCGTGCTCAAAGCAGGCGGTGTCTTCGTCATCCTCGCCCTGGTGGCGGTGGCCAACAGCGTCGTTTCGCTCTATTACTACGCGAAAGTCGTGAAAGTGATGTTCCTGGACACCCCTGACCCGAGCGACAAGGCCGTTGCCGTTGACGGAGGCAATTTCACTCTGCTCCTGCCGCTGACAGTGCTCACGGT
The DNA here is from genome assembly GCA_036398075.1 of Binatia bacterium. Taxonomy (GTDB): domain Bacteria; phylum Desulfobacterota; class Binatia; order UBA9968; family UBA9968; genus DATACQ01. The sequence continues at coordinate 4,995 of DASWHT010000240.1, forward strand.
GGTTTTCGGAATTTACTTCTACCCCCTGAGCCACTACGCCAGCCAGTCGCTCCGCTTCTTCATAAAGTAGCGGCGTGTGTTGTCAGGCGGCGCTGCTCGCCAGATCACTTTGATTTCCCGTCGGCTGTGCCAACAGGTCCTCTCCCGACCACAGAAGCTTTTCCCACTTTCATGTTTTACCGCGGCGCGTTTGTGGCCGATTGTCCACGAGTGGCATGATTTGGCATACGACTCCGCTGTGAGCCATTTCTTACCCTATAGTTCACCCCGCCGAGTCCGATTTTCTCCCTTAGAGACAGGAATCGAGATCGCTGTAGACCGAGTTCTGTCGCTCAGCTGATGAAACCAAGGAGGTGTCTTGTGTTGACATTAAGAAATGCCGCGGCCGGCGCGGCCCTGATACTATTGGCGATAAACGGGCGAGCGGCGGCGCAAACGCCTGGACAGCAGGTCCAGGACACCATACAACGAGTTACCGCAATCGTCGGTTCACCCGCGGGCGACGCGTCCGAGCGGCGCGACGCGGTGAAGCGCCTGTTGGCGCCCTGCTTTGATTGGAACGAAATGGCCAGGCAGACACTGGGCAAACACTGGCCCAGCGCGCCGGCCAAGCAAGATGAGTTCGTCGTGACGTTCACCGAGTTCATGGGGAACTCCTACATCGGACAGATCGGCGCTTACAAAGACGAGAAAATCATCTACTTGGGCGAACGGCGGGAGACAAACCGCGCCCAGGTGGATACCAAGCTTGTGCCCGCCAAAGGGGACCCACTGTCGGTCAACTATAAGCTGCATCAAGTAGACGGAGAGTGGAAAATCTACGACGTCGTTATCGCGGACATCAGCCTGGTGAAGAACTACCGCTCGCAGTTCAACAGGATACTGGCGAAAAGCTCGTTCGACGATCTGCTGAAACAACTACGCGAGAAGGATTCGAAAGACCGCGGCTAGCGGCCGCCGTCTTTGAGGATTTTCTGGAATTCCGCCCGGATCCGATTGGTCTCTTCAATGCCGAGCGCCAACTCTCGCTCGACCGTGCCGAGAGCAACTTTTCCATGGGCCTCCACCACCTTTTGTATCGGCCTGCGCGTGTGGGCCTCCGGATAGATATGGAGATCGTGCCTGGCATGTTCCCACTGCAGAGCTTGCCCCTCTTGAGTGTGCAGGAAGTTGATGAACAGAATAGCGGTATTGGGATGTTGCGCATGCGCCGGGACACCCATGTGCAGCTGGATAGTCTCGGCGACCTCTTTGACCGTGGCGTGGCCCAGCGGGGCTCCCCGTTTTTGGTACCGCAGGGTGTCATCCTGGCCGCAATCAAAAACCATCATGGCAAATTCACCGCTACTGATACGATCGACGTTACTGCAAGCAGTGAGGCCGCCGATGTGCCTGGCAAGCCGTTGGGTGTAGTTCTTCATATACTCGTAACCCAGCAGGTCCTTCGCGGCAAACTGAGTTAGTCCCACGCCAAAAGGGGTGGACACGATTTTGCCCTTCCATTTGGGTTTGAAGACGTCTTCCATGCTTATCGGAATATCCTCACCCTTCACCAGGTTGGTGTTGTAGGTGATTCCGATAACGCGAGATGCGATCATGACGGCGACGCCCTCAGGGGCGATCCTGTTAACGTTCGCGTCCGAGGGCGCCGGTCGCTCCAATATCGAGCTCCAATCGATTTTCCTGAGCAACTCGGTCTTCAGCCCTATGGCAGTATGCGATGCGGCCATCAAGCTGATGTCGCTGCTCGAGGGCACGCCCGCCGCCTTCTCTTGGGAGATCTTGTTGAGCATCGTGGGAAAATCGGGACCGGGCGTGTACTGGAGCTTCACGTTGGTCCCGTATCTCTTATTCATGGCGGCAAGCATCGGCCTTAAACCGGCCTCGCCATCCAGACGACCGGCCAACCATTGTAACTTTAAGACCTGTTCGGTCTTCGCTCCTTCGATCACCTTCTCCAGCGCCGCTGAACGCACTTGGGCCTCAGCTGCCGGCAACCTCGTAAGGAGCGAGACGCTGGTAGGGATCAGAAGGAAGCTCCACGCAACGGCAAGCATTGCTCGAGGAAACATAGCATGATCCTCCTTGGCGTCTTGGGGTGGCCGATCCTAACAGCGGGTAGGCGCGCCGTCAATAAGCGAAGCCACTTCGCGGGCGGGGATTTGCCCCCGCCTTTGACCAAAGGGGATGCTCGCACTCTTGGGAAACCTCATAATGTTGTTCCCGCCCCAAGAGGCGGGGTTTACATAGAATAAATGGCAGCTTGAACGGTCTCGGCGTTCTCGCTTGTGTCGATGAGGTCGAGCGTGACGCAGGACTTTGAATTGCGCCACACTTCTTCCCGTTGACGGGTCATGCGGTTTGCATTACCTTTGGTGCTGCCTGAACGATCAGCTCTTAAGTGGAATGCCGTTCGATGGATAAACCGATGACTGAGACGCGCCGGTTCGCTCTCCTTCTTCTTTCAGTCTTGTCCATCTTCGCTGTGGCGGCGATAAAGGTTACGTCCGCTGCTGAGAGATCGAGTAAGCCGATGCCCGTGCGCATTGGCATCGTCTCTCGAAGCACCTTGGACATGCCCTTTTTCGTAGCGCGGGACCGGGGCTTTTTCCGCGAGGAAGGCTTGGAAGCCGAGTTGGTTCTGATGAGGGCGAGCCTGACACCGCAAGCGCTGTTGGGCGGCAGCATCGATTTCGGCACAGCCACCGGGACCGCAGTCAGCGCCGCCGTAAGCGGCGCCGCCGTAAGAGTCGTGCTCGCGATGAGCGACACGCCGTCATTTGATCTGATTGTCCATCCGGGCATCACAAACATCCAGCAATTGCGCGGCAAGAAAATCGGCGTTGCCGGAATCGGCGGCCTTACGGAAATTCTCATGCGCCAGCTCCTGATCGCGCACCAAATTCCTGCCGAGCAAGTCACTTTCCTGGCGCTCGGCGCGAGCGACGTAACCTACGTATCCCTAAAGGCCGGCGTCATCGACGCTACTATGCTCCAGATCCCGCAGACCTTTATGGCGCAAGATGATGGTTTTCGAAAGATCGCTTCAGGCGCGGACGTCTACCGTATCGTGCAGGGCGGGCTGACAACGACGAGAGCGGCCACTGCGGAGCGGCCCGAGCTTGTCACCAAGGTGATCCGCGCCACGCTACGGGCGGTGCGGTTGATTAAAAATGACAAAAGGTATGCCCTCGAATTTATGAAAGGGCCTTACCTTGATCTTGGCAAGGAGCGCGAGCGGTTTACCGAACGCGCTTACGAAGCAGCAGTATCGGGATACCTCCTATCGGGCGTTGTGGAGGAAAAATTGCAGCGGGAGATGATTGCCGTTGCCGCTCAGCGCCTCAAGCCGCCGCCGGCTGTCACGCCTGAACGTGTCTTCGACTTCAGCTTCGCGCGCAAGGCGGGAGACACCCTGCGATAAAGGCCGCAGCGCGGCGAAGCCGGTTCAAGTAGTTCAAGCCGTTCAAAACGTTCAAGCCGTCGAACAATCCGGCGATCGTTTTGAACAACTTGAACGGTTTGAACTTTTTGAACTTCATGGGCTTCGTGGCTGCTTCAAACACAGCTTGACAACGAAGGCGCGTCCCAATAACTACAGGCGATTGCTTTTTTGGGGGGAAACCATGTTGGACACGGCGAAAAGAAAAGCAATGTTGAGGCAGATGGTTCTGGTGCGCGCCTTCGAAGAAAAATTAGACGAACTTTACCAGCGAAAGGCGAGGTGCCGACGGCCACCGGGGCCGCGCTGGCGGCGAAGACCCGCGGGTCAAATGAGGTAGTCGTCAGCTTTTTCGGCGATGGGGCCGCCAATCAGGCGGGAATGACGGACTCGGACCTCCCATCCTGGACAAAGTGCTGTTCAGCAACATATTAGGTCATCGGTATCATGATATGCTTTTGGTATGGCGGGCGTTCGCACAGGCCTTTGTACCAGGCGCTCAAATGCTCAAATTTGGGCTGCTCGATGGGCAGGTTAAACCAGCGATGGGCCCATACTCCAGCCGGAATATCGCCGATGGTAAAACTATCGCCGCCGAGATAGGGGTTTCGCGCCAGTTGGTGGTCGACCATTTGCCAAACAGCGCTGGATTTTTCCAGCGCGGTCTTCACGGCATTCGGGTCGCGCTTGTCTGCCGGGGTACGGATAAGATTCCAGAACAACGGCACTATGGATGGGTTGAGCACCGCCAGTTGCCAGTCCATCCAGCGATTGGCGCTCGCCCTGCCTTCGGGCGTCGATGGCAGCAGCCGGCCTTGGCCGTATTTTTCGTTGAGGTAGCGCATGATGCTGTTCGATTCCCAGAGGATGAAATCGCCGTCCTGTATGGTTGGCACGAGCCCGTTGGGGTTCATATCCAAATAGGCTTTTTCCTTGTTACGGCCGAATTTTCCCCCCACGTCGAACCGTTCAAATTCAAGCCCCAGCTCGCCTAGACACCAGAGCACCTTTTGTACGTTGGATGAGTCCGTTCTGCCCCAGATTTTTATCATGAGATCCTCCCGGTTCGCGGCTTACCGCTCAGTGATGCTCTTATCATTCTTCGATTCTCAAAGGTAGGCCTCCGGGGCCGCCGCCGGAACAAATGGCCCCGGAGGGACTATCGTTTTAATATTTTATTTGTTATGAAAAGGGACATTTTTGAGAAGGGATGGCCCCAATGAGTTTGCGTTGGCTCGGGTATCTTGCAGTTCTGGCATACTGGATCGCCCTTAGCGGTGTGGCTCGGGCCCAATCCGGAGCGGAAGGCAAAAGTCTTTACACTAGTTACTGTGCGGCCTGCCACGGCGATCAGGGTAAGGGGGATGGTGTCGCCGCTCGTTCCTTGCCGGTGAAACCCGCCGATCACACTAATGGCACAGTCATGAATCAGTTTTCGGATAAGTTCTTGACGGACATCATTACCAAGGGTGGCAGCGCGGTGAACAAATCGGCTTTTATGCCCGCCTGGGGAAGCTCGCTGAACAACAAACAGGTTTCCGATATCGTCGCCTATCTGAGGAGCATTGCCAACCCACCCTATAATAAGGCGGAAAAAACCGGTGTGAAATAGAATTTTTTCTCTCCCCCCCTTGACGAATGCCCAAGGGGGATTAAATTGGGCGCATCCAACCAGCCCACTGGGGCATATCAATCTACGTTCTATTTCAGGAGGGTTACATGGCTGTAAAGTTTCGTCCCCTACATGATAGGGTGATTGTAAAGCGAGTCCAGGAAGAGGAAAAAACCGCCGGCGGAATTATCATTCCTGACACCGCCAAAGAAAAGCCCCAGGAGGGCAAGGTCGTTGCCGTGGGCCCCGGCAAGCAGGAAGACGGGAAAGTCATTCCGTTGGGGGTGAAAGCGGGCGACAAGATCCTCTTCGGAAAGTATTCGGGCGCGGAAATCAAACTAGACGGCGAGGAGCATCTGATTATGCGGGAAGATGACATCCTCGGAATCATTGAATAAGGAAGGAAGAGGATTATGGCAGCAAAAGATATACGCTTTAGCGAAGAGGCGCGCGGCAGAGTTTTGCGCGGGGTTAACTTATTGGCCGATGCAGTGACGGTTACGTTAGGCCCCAAAGGACGCAATGTCTGTTTGGAGAAATCGTGGGGCGCGCCGACGATTACCAAAGACGGCGTCACGGTGGCCAAAGAAATCCAACTCGAAGACAAATTCGAGAACATGGGCGCTCAGATGGTCAAAGAAGTCGCGAGCAAGACCTCGGACGTCGCCGGTGACGGCACCACCACCGCGACGGTGCTTTCCCGCGCGATTTTTAGCGAAGGCTTGAAGCTTGTCGCCGCCGGCCATGACCCAATGAGCCTCAAGCGGGGGATCGATAAGGCGGTCGCGAAGGTGGTGGACGAGCTTAAGTCGATGTCCAAACCCACCCGCGACCGGGCCGAGATCGCCCAAGTGGGAACCATCTCTGCGAATAACGACAAGACCATCGGTGCGATTCTCGCCGAAGCGATGGACAAGGTGGGGAAAGAGGGGGTCATCACGGTGGAGGAAGCGAAAGGCCTTGAGACCACCCTCGATCTAGTGGAAGGCATGCGGTTTGATCGCGGCTATCTCTCGCCGTACTTCGTCACCGATCCCGAGCGCATGGAGTGCGTTTACGAAGATGCCTATATCTTGAACAATGAGAAGAAAATTTCCAGCATGAAAGATCTTCTTCCGGTTCTCGAGGCCGTGGCAAAAACCGGCAAGCCGTTGCTGATTATCGCCGAGGAAGTAGAAGGCGAAGCGCTGGCGACGTTAGTCGTTAACAAGATTCGCGGCACGCTGAAGGTCGTCGCCGTCAAGGCGCCCGGCTTCGGCGACCGGCGCAAAGCGATGCTTGAAGATATCGCCATTTTGACCGACGGCAAGATGATCGCCGAGGAACTGGGCATCAAGTTGGAGAACGTGACGATTAAGGATCTTGGCCGCGCCAAACGGATTATTATCGACAAGGACAACACGACCGTCGTCGAAGGTGGGGGCAAGAAATCGGCCATCGAGGGCAGAATCGCACAGATCCGCG